>DATGEF010000456.1:0-10439 GCA_035310405.1 Chloroflexia bacterium
TCACGCCACGGCCCGGCCCCCCGTAGCGTGGGCGGCTACACCCCCTACGGCAGCTAGAGGCTCCCCGTTTGGGAAAGGACCCAGGCGTCCCAGTGGCTCTCCCCCGGCTGCCAGCGGTGGAGGTCCCCGCTGCCGCCGTACCGCGGGAGACGGGTCGTATCCCGTGGCAATTCGAGCTGGTGCAGACTCTCGCGCTGCTGGAGCGTGATGACCGTTTCGTCGTCCTGCACCACGGCGGCGGTCACGGTGGCGCCGACCAGCCGGGGCGTGACCTCATCCCAGGTTGCGGTCTCCGCGCCACTCCGCCACCTCCACGCAGGGATGGACATTCCGTTTCGGCGTATCTTCCGCCATCAGCGCTCCGTACAATGTCATCGGATGGGGTCACGTCTAAGATGTTACTCAAAAAAGACGGCATGTTCAAGCCCTTTAAGGTAGTATCTTGAGACTGGCTACCGATACTGCGCAACACTATCTTGGCCCTTTTGGGCAGTGGCTATCGGGGCGGGCGAGGCCCATGGAGTCCAATGAATGCCGAAATAGTGTGGTTTATTAGCAGAAAGCATAAGATCTGTCATTCTGAGCGCAGCGAAGAATCCGCTGAGGCGCGCACCCGCCGCCCCAATGGCGCGATCGGGGCGGCCATGTACGGGCGGCGGGGGGCCGGGCCCGCTGCCCGCCGACCCCCAACTGATCCGCGGGGCATCGGATTCTTCGCTGCGCTCAGAATGACAAACTCTTTAAGATCTTTGCTAATATTTATCTCTGAGAACGACTGGGAGAGCATAGCGGTCGGATGTGATCGCCGCACGGCGCAATATGCAAAGAGGGTGTGCGCAAAATATCGCTGAATATCTTGCTTGAATGCGCTATAATGGCCGCAGGATAGCGCGCCGCGCGGTCGCCTATCGACGCACACGGGTGCGCGGCATCGTTTGGCAGAGACAGGCGCCGCGAGGAAACACCGGGCAGCAACCCGCCCGAGCCGCCCGTAGGAACACCCGCCAGCCCGCGTAGGCGGGCTTCGCCCGTTGTTGCCGCGGCTTCAGCCGCCGGGCGTCCCGCTTAGCCGGAATCGAGCTCCAGGGTAAGCGCGGCCCCGGTGCCGCGCGGTAAGGGATCGCCGTGCCGCCACTCACGCTGAAAACGACGCACCTGATTATCGGGATTAACGTCCTGATTTATGGCCTGATGCTGGCCATGACCGGATTTCAGGAGCTGGCGCAGTTTTCGCTGAAGACCATGGTGCTGTCGGGCGCGCTCTACTCCCCGCTGGTGCGCGAGGGCCAGGTCTGGCGTCTGCTGACCGCCATGTTCTTGCATTTCGACCCGGCGCATATCCTGTTGAATATGGTGGCGCTCTACCAGGCGGGCAGCGGGCTGGAGCGGTATTACGGGCGGCGGCGCTTCGTCGTCATTTATCTGCTGGCCGGGCTGGGCGGCTCGCTCGCCTCGCTGGCCGCGAGCTGGGCTGTTCCGGTGGTCGCCGCGGGCGCGTCCGGGGCGATCACCGGGCTGATCGGCGCCGGCGCGGTCGCCGGGCACCTGATGGGGACGCCGGCCGGGCGGCGCTTCCGCGACTCGATGTTGCGCTGGGCGGTGATGATCTTTATCTTCGGCGCCGCGATCCATGCCGACAACATCGCGCACGGCGGCGGCCTCGTCGCCGGGGCCGCGCTCGCCTGGCTCTTCGACCCGCAGCGCACCCGGCGCGCCGCCTATCCCGGGCTGCCGGCGGCGCCGGTGCTGGTCCAGGACCAGGGGCTGGGCCTGGAATCGGCCCTCCTCGTCGTGCTGGTCGCCGTCAGCTTCGGCTTCGCGGCATTGTCGCGCGACACGACGCAAGCCACCGTCACGCCGGATGCGGCCGGGGCGCTGTTCGACCAGGGGGTGACCTTGCTGGAGCAGGGCGATAACCCCGGCGCCGCCGCGGTCTTTCGGCGCCTCCTGCCCGTGATCCCCGACGAGCCGGCCGTCCACCACAACCTCGCCCTCGCGCTGCTCCGCGAGCGGCAGTTCGCCGACGCGGCCGCCGAAGCCCGCCAGGCCACCGCCCTGGACCCCACCGACAAAGAGGGCTATCTGATTCTGGCCGATGCGCTGGACGGCCTGGGCCAGCCGGCCGAAGCCGCCGCCGCCCGCCGCAAGGCCGCGGCGATCCCCGTCGCGCCCACGCCCACCAGTCCGCAGTCGTGGCGGGTGCTGCGCACACCGGGCTAACACCTCTGTATCCATGGTTACATTTTCGTCGAAAATATGATATAATGGGGCGTGTCGCGCGATCGCGCCCTCGGTCGGCCAGCGCCACGCTTTACGCAATCCGCAATCCGCAATCCGCATTACATGCTGGGGAGGAAACACCGCATGCCGAGCGATATTTATGTCCAACCCGAGGCGCCCGACCCCGTCCTGAGCGAGACGGTGGTCCTGGCGTTGGTCCGCGCGCACGTCCCGGCCGCCCACGCGGTCACCGGCGTGGACGAGTCCGGCGGCGAAGCCCGGACGTATGCGGTGGACGAGGCCGTGATCCTCAAAGTGCAGCGTCCCCCGCAATTGCGCCCGCGCACCAGCCTGGCCAAGGAAGCCTGGTTCTTGCGCCGCCTCGCGGAGGAGCCGGGCATCGCGGTGCCCCGGGTGCTGGGCTACGGGCGGCAGGGCAGTGGCCCGACGGCGATTGAATACACCGTCCTGACCCGTATGCCGGGGATCGCGCTGCGCCATGCGCCCCTGGACGCGCCGGCCCGCCCCGCCGCCCTGCGGGCCCTCGGGCAGACCCTCCGCCGCATCCACGGCTTGCCCCAGGCCCCTTTTCAGCAGAGCGGCCTCATCCCAGGCGATGGTGATTGGGCCGCGGTCCAGGCGCGGCTGGAGGAACTGCGCCAGCTCGCGCTGGAGCCGATCGCGCCGGACGCCCCGATCCCGGGCACCGCGACCACGGTGGAGGCCCTGGGCCGCCGCGCGCTGGCCGCGCTGCCGGCTCGGGGCGCGCGGGTAGCCCTGCATTCGAATCCCGGCCCGGAGCATACTTTCGTCGACCCCGCGACGGGCGCCTATCAGGGGCTGATCGATTTCGGCGATGCCTACATCAGCCACCCGGCGTTCGATCTGCGGCGCTGGCGGGCGCCCGCCGACCGCGCCGCCCTCTTTGCCGGCTATACAGCCGCTGCCCCGGTGGACGACGATTTCCTGGCGACCTGGCGCGTGGTGCAGGTCCTCACCGACCTGGTGGTGCTGGCCCATTACCCGGACCGGGCTGCGGAAGCCGTGGCCGAGATCCAGCACCTCCTGCCGGATCTTTAAGCGGATCGCGACGCGGATGATCCGTTGGGTGCTGCTGATCTACAAGATCCCACGCGAGCCGACCGCCGGCCGGGTCTATGTCTGGCGCAAGCTCAAGCGCCTGGGCGCGCTCGCGTTGCAGGACGCCGTCTGGGTGCTACCGGCCACCCCCGGCACCCGCGAGCAATTGCAGTGGCTGGCCGTCGAGATCGGCGAGCGGGGCGGCGAGATCCTGCTCTGGGAATCGACGCTGATCCCCCCGGCCCAGGAGGCGACCCTGATCGCGCAGTTTGTGGCGGCGGTGGATACCGAGTACACGGCCATCCTGGCGGACCTCGCGCAGCCCGCCGCGGACCCGGCGGCGCTGGCCCGGCGTTACCAGCAGGTGCAGCCCCAGGACTACTTTCACTCCCCGCTGGGCCAGCAGGTGCGCGCGGCCTTGCTCGCCGCGCGCGGAGGACCCGACTCATGAAATGGGTAACCTGGGAGCAGGTGGGCGTGGACCGCATGGCCTGTGCCTGGTTGATCCGGCGCACCATTGATCCGGCGGCCGAATTCCTCTTTGTGCCGGTCGGCCAGACCCCACTGCCGGCGGACGCCGAGCCGTTTGATATCCCCGGCGTGCGGCTCGCGCACCGGCGCGGCCATTGCAGCTTCCACACGCTGCTGCGCGAGTATGCGCTGACCGATCCCATTTTGCAGCGCATCGCGCGGATCGTGGACGAGGCGGATGTGGTGCAGGAGGTGGCCCTGGAGCCGGCGGCCCCCGGCCTCGACCTGATCTGTCGCGGTCTGCGCCGCACCAGCCCCGACGACACGACAGCCCTGAGGCGCGGGGCCGAGCTGTATGAAGCCCTCTATGCCGCCTTGCAGGCGGAGACGGCGGCGGGCGTGCCCCCATGACGCATTATCTCTGGGAGCTGCGGCCCTATTTCCGGCAAGTCGCCGGGGAAATGCTGCTGGGCTCACTGGCCGGCATCCTGATGAATACCGCGATCGTCCTGCCGGCCATCCTGCTGGGGCGCGCCATCGACACGGCGCTGGCGGTGGAGCGCGGCCAGGCGCCGCCGGCGGCGGCCGGCGCGGCGGCCCTGGTCTTCCTGGGCGGCACGCTGCTCACCGAAAGCCCGCGCATGCTCAAACGCTGGTGGCTGATCACGGCCAATGCCCGCATGCGCACGAACCTGCGGGCCGACGCGCTGCGCGGCATCCTGGCCCAGCCGCTGGCCGAGCTCCGGCAGACTCCGATCGGCGACCTGATGGCGCGTGTCATCGGCGACGTCGAGGTCCTCGGCGTCGGGTTGCGCGAGTTCACCATCGAGGTCTGGGACACGCTCCTCTTCTCGCTGTCGCTGATCGTTGCCATGCTGGTTTATGACCCCGGCCTGACCGGGCTGGTGCTGCTGCCCACGCCGCTGGCCCTGGGGCTCGGCTACGCCACCGGGCGCGCCGTGACCGCGCGCACCCGGGCCGCACGCGAGGCGAATGCGGGCCTGACCGCGGCCCTGCAGGAACAACTCGGCGGGCAGCGGCTGCTGCGCCTGTTTGGGGGCGCGCCCGCCGCGGTCGCGCAGATCGCCGCGGGCTCGGCCGCCCTGGCCGCCGCCAATCTCCGCATCGTGCGCCTGCGCAGCGTGCTGCAACCGATCTATAGCGTGCTGATCACGGCGGGGGTGGTGCTGCTGGTCTGGCAAGGCGGACTGCGGGTCGTGGCCGGGGCGCTCACGGTGGGCAGCTTCGTCGCCTACCTCCAGCTCTACCTGCGCTTTGTCAACCGCGGCTTTCGCATCCCCCAGCTGCTCAACTCGGTGCAAAGTGGGGGCGCCGCGTATGCCCGGCTGCGGCCGTTCCTGGCCCCGGCGCTGCCGGTCGCCGGGGAGCCGCCCGGGGCCTCCTTCCGCGCCGGGCACGTCGCCGGGATCGGGCAGCCGCCCCCGCCCGCCCCCGCCCCGCCCGCCGGGCCGGTGGCGGTGCGCTTGGACCAGATCACCGTCCGCTATTCGGGCGCCGCCGCCCCCGCCCTGCGCGAGATCGGCCTCGACCTGCCCGCCGGGAGCCTGGTGGCGGTGACCGGCCCCGTGGGCGCGGGCAAGAGCGCCCTGGCCCGCGCCCTCCTCGGCCTCGTCCCGCTGGAGGCCGGGCAGATCTGGCTCGACGATCAGCCCCTGGCCGCCATCCCGGCCGCGGTGCGGGCGGCGCGCACCGGCTACCTGCCCCAGGAGCCGTTCCTCTTCTCCGGCACCGTGCGCGACAACATCGTCATGCCGGCCCCCGCGGCCCGGCGCGCCGGGCCGCCCGACCCGGTCCTCGACCAGGCCGTGGCGCTCGCGGCGCTCACCGCCGACCTGCAGGGCTTCCCGGCCGGGCTCGATACGGAGATCGGCGAGCTGGGCATCCGCGTGTCGGGCGGCCAGCGCCAGCGCATCGCCCTGGCCCGCGCCGTCGCCGCCGCGACCCCCGGCCGCCCGGGGCTGCTGGTCCTCGACGATCCTTTCTCCGCCGTAGACGTGGACACCGAAGCCCGCATTATTGCCGCCCTCCGCGCCGCCTTTGGTCCCACCGCGCCGCCGGCCCAACGGGCGACGATCTTGCTCTGCTCGCACCGGCTGGCCGCGTTTCCCCAGGCGGATCAGGTGGTCGTGCTCGCAGCGGGCCGCATCGTGGAACAGGGCACCCATCCCACGTTGGTGGCGGCGGGCGGGCTCTATGCCCGGATCTACCAGGCCCAGCGCCAGGCCGCCGGCGCCGCCCCGCCCGTGGCGGTGCCGGCATGAGCCGCCGCCCCACCTGGGACCAGGTGGCGTCCCTCCTGCGGCCGTGGCGCCGGGCGCTGCTCGGCATTGCCGCCAGTGTGCTGCTCGCCAAGGTGCTCGACCTGGTGCCGCCCCTGCTGATCCAGCACGTCGTCGACGACCATCTCACCCCCCGCCGGCCCGATGGGCTGTTCCAACTTGGTCTGTTCTACCTGGGGGCGACCGTCGCCGCCCAGGGCTTGCAGTTTGTGTCCGTCTACCTCACCGCCGTGGCCGCCCAGGGGGCGCTGCACACCCTGCGCGTCCGGCTCTTCAGCCATCTGCAAGCCCTGCCGGTGTCCTACTATGATCAGACGCCGCTGGGCGACATCATCAGCCGCTGCACCGCGGATGTGGACACCGTGGATACCCTCTTCTCCAGCGGCGTCATCAACCTGGTCGCCAATCTCGTGCGCCTGGTGACGGCGGGGGCGGCCATGGTCGCCCTGAGCGTGCCCCTGGCCCTCGTCGTGCTCCTGGTCCTGCCGCCGCTGGCCGGCCTCACCCGCTTCTTCCAGGTCCGGGTGCGGGCCGCCGAGCGCCGCACCCGGCAGGCCATCGGCGGCCTCAACACCCATCTGCAGGAAACGTTGAGCGGCGTGGAGGTGATCCGCGCCTTTGACCGCGCGGCCACGTTCGTCGCCCGCTTCCGGGAGGCGCTGCGCGCGGCCCTGGCCGCCTACAACCGCTCCACAGTCTATACGGCGCTCTATTCCCCGATCATGGCCCTCCTGGCCGCGGGGGTGACGGCGCTGCTGCTGTGGGTCGGGGCGAGCGGCATCCTGGCCGGCTGGGGCGTGTCCCTCGGCACCCTGACCGCCTTTGTCCTGCTGTTCGGGCGCTTCTTCGAGCCGATCACCGCGCTCGGCGACGACTGGCAGACCGTCCAGAGCGCGCTGGCCGGCATCGAGCGCATCTTCGCCGTGCTGGCCCTGCCCGCCGCGGTGCGCCCGCCGGCGACGGTCCCCTCGCCGAACGCCCCCCCTGTGCTGGTGCAAGACCTGGTCTTCGGCTACCGGCCGGACCAGCCCGTGCTGCAGGGGATCAGCTTCACCGTACAGCCCGGCGAACACGTAGCCCTGGTCGGCCGCACGGGGGCGGGCAAGAGCAGCGCGCTCCACCTGCTGGGCGGGCTATATGCGCCGTGGGCGGGCACCGTGCGCGTCGCCGGCCGCGATCCGCAGAGCCTGGCCGACGGGGAGCGCCGGCAACTGCTCGGGGTCGTCCCGCAGATGGTGCAGCTCTTCAGCGGCACCGTCTGGGACAATCTGACCCTCGGCGATGCGGCCATGCCCCGCGCCGCGGTGGAGCGCGCGATCCAGCTGGCGGGCGCGGCCGGCATCGTCGCCGCACTGCCGGACCGCTACGCGACCCCGCTGGGCGGCGGGGGCCCGGGCGGCGGAGTCCAGCTCTCCGCGGGCCAGCGGCAGCTCCTGGCCCTGGCCCGCGCCCTGGTCGGCGACCCCGCCGTGCTCCTGCTCGACGAGGCGACCGCCGCGATCGACAGTGCCGGCGAGTTGGCCTTCTGGACGGCCTTACGCGCCGATGCCGCGGCGCACCGGCGCGCGGTGCTGACGGTCGCCCACCGACTGGCGACCGCCCGGCAGGCGGACCGGGTGATCGTGCTGGACGCCGGGCGCATTATCGAGTCCGGCCCGCCCGCGGCCTTAATCCGCGCGGCCGGCCGGTTCGCGGCCTGGGTCGAGCTGGAGGCGGCCGGCTGGGATTGGCACGCCGATGCGCTGGACCCCTTGCCCCCGCGCGCGGCGCGATAGGAGGTACGAATCATGGACACGATTCTGTTTCTCTGTCCTCATAATGCGGCGAAAGGCATCCTGGCCGAAGCCTATTTCAACCACCGCGCCCAGCAGGCCGGTCTCCCCTTCCGGGCGGACTCCGCGGGCACCGCGCCGGAGGATCAGATCGCATACCCTGAACGGCTACCGATCCGGCCCGCGCTTTGGTATACTGGTTCCGGGGCCCGGAGCATCCCGGCCCGCCGGCACCATCGTCCCGACAGGAGTGGGCAACCATGCGACACCACAGATCCATCCGCGATTGGGGCCTCCTGGCAGGCCTCCTGGCGGCCCTCGGCCTGGCGGCCGGGGCGGCCCAGCTCAGCTTCGCGGCGCAGGCCGGCAATGGCCCCCTCGCCGCCCCGGCCGGACCGGACGCCTATCCCGGCGGGCAGCCCCGCCTGGGCCGGCCGGCCGGCCCGCTGGCCGCGCCCGGCGGCCCCGCCGCGGCCAGCGCGCCCGCGGCCTGTGGGAGTCTGGCCGTTGTGCCGAGCGCCGACGTCGGCGCGAGCTTTAACGACCTCTACGGCGCCCAGGCCCTCGCCCCCGCCGACGTCTGGGCCGTCGGCACCTACAGCACCGTCTTTCGCACGCTGACCGAGCATTGGGACGGCACGGCCTGGACGGTCATCCCCAGCCCCAACAGCCCGGGCGGCTACGGGGTGCTCTATGCCGTGGCCGCCGTGGCCCCCGGCGACCTCTGGGCCGTCGGCGCCGCCGGGGGCGGCCAGCTCACCCAACCTCTCGTCGAGCACGGAACCGGCAGCAGCTGGACGGTGGTGCCCAGCCCCCCCGGGCCCACCGGGTATGGCGAGCTGACCGGGGTCGCCGCCGTCGCGGCCAATGACGTCTGGGCGGTGGGCTATTACAATGACGCCGCCCGCCCGAGCGTCGACACCAGCCTGATCGAGCACTGGGACGGCAGCAGCTGGACCGTCGTCCCCGGCCTGCCCCTGGGGGCGAACAGCCATTACCTGCAACGCGTGACCGCCCTGGCCGCGAACAATGTCTGGGCCGTCGGCGCCCAGTCGAACGGGACGGTCTATCAGACACTGGTGGCGCACTGGGACGGCACCAGCTGGACCGTCGTCCCCAGCCCGAACAGCGGGACGAAGAACAATTACCTGGCCGGCGTGGCGGCCGTGAGCGCCAACGATATCTGGGCGGTGGGCGATTACTTCAACAGCGCCGGGGTGGACCAGCCCCTCGCCGAACACTGGGACAGCGGCAGCTGGACGATCGTCCCCCCGCCCATCGTGGGCACGAAGGCCAACTACCTGACGGGGGTCACGGCGGTGGCGACCAATGACGTCTGGGCCGTGGGCTCCTTCATCAGCGGCAGCGTCAACCAGCCGCTGGTGGCGCACTGGGATGGGAGCGCCTGGAGCCTCGTGCCCAGCAGCGGCCAGCCGAGCGGCAATTACCTGAGCGCGGCGACAGCCGCCGGCGCGAACGACATCTGGGCCGTCGGCGGCTACTATAACGGCAGCACCCTACGCACTCTGACCCTGCACTCGGGCCCGCCCTGCACCACGCCCACGCCGGTGGCGACGGCGACACCCACGCCGGTGCCGCCCAGCCCGACGCCCTGTACCGCGGGCGTGTTTCGCGACGTCCAGCCGGCCGACTACTTCTATACGCCGGTCACCTACCTGGCCAGCCGGGGGGTGATCTCGGGCTATGGCGATTGCACCTTCCGGCCGTATAACCAGACGACACGGGCGCAGATGGTCAAGATCGTCGTGCTCGGCTTCGCCATCCCCCTGGTCACGCCCGCCGGCGGCGCCTATACCTTCGCCGACGTGCCGCCGGCCTTCCCGTTCTGGGCCGTGATCGAAACGGCCGCCGCCCACACGATCGTCGGCGGCTATGCCTGTGGCGGGCCGGGCGAGCCCTGCGATAGCGCCAACCGCCCCTACTTCCGGCCGAACGCCAACGTCACGCGTGGCCAGCTCTCCAAGATCGTGGTCGGCGCCGCCGCCTGGGCCGTGCTGACCCCCGCCGCCGGCACCTTCGCCGACGTGCTGCCCGGCACGGCCTTCTACGGCTTCGTGGAGACGGCCGTCTGCCATGGCATCATCTCGGGCTACAGCTGCGGCGGCCCGGGCGAGCCCTGTGACAGCCAGAACCGGCCCTACTTCCGCCCCGCCAACAACGCGGTGCGCGGCCAGATCGCCAAGATCGTCTATGGCGCCCTCACCGGGACCGCCAGCTGCAGCTCGCCGACCCCGACGCCGATCCTGTCCGGCTTCAACACGCCGAGCCCTACCCCTTAAGGGGGGCTCGGCGCCCGGCCGGTCCACCTGCTCACCCAGCTCAAGTGTGTTCCTTATCAGCTTTGGCTAATTCGGCAAACAACTCGGGTAACTGCTCCAGCGGAGGATCGGATTCCATCTTTCCATATAGGTGAGTGATGTCATGTACTGCGGGGCCTAAAGGCCCGCAGCTTGTCCCTGATCCCCATCGCTCACAGCGTCGATGGAGACCGAGACCAATGGCGGCATGACGGCCGCCCTGGCTGCCAACGCCCGTTGTCGGATGTTGACCGCCGCGTTATGGTCAGCCGGGGCAG
>DATGEF010000457.1:0-10877 GCA_035310405.1 Chloroflexia bacterium
CGCACCAACCACGATCCAGGTGCAACTGGTTCAACTGCGGCTCACCCCCGCGCAGCTGGCCCACTGCCACGCGTTGCGGCAGGAAGCGGGCCGCTGCTGGACCGCCATGGTTCCAGGCGCACCTGGCCAGTCGCGACGGGACCTGGCTGAGCGAGCACGCCCTCCAAAAGCAGTTTAAGGGCCAGTTCGGCTTGCACAGCCAAACCGTGCAAGCTCTGGCCCAAAAGCTGAGCGCCAACGTCGCCACGGCGCGCGCACTCCGTCAAGCGAACCCCGCCGCCCAATACCCCTACCGCGCGAAGCGCTACCAGACCGTGCCCTGGAAACAGCAAGCCATTCACCTCCAGGCGGGCCAACTGGTGCTCGCCAACGGGAAGGGCCAGGCGCCCCTGGTGCTCGCCCTGCCCCAACGGTTCGCCAGCGCGGATATTGTCAAGTGCGAACTCACCTGGCGCGCCGATCATTACGAATTGTGCCTCACGATCGACACCGGCCGCGTCAACCCGCCCCTGGTGAACGACAGCAAGGCGGCGGGGGTCGACCTGGGCGAAGTCAACATCGCGGCGGCCGTCACCGACGCCGGGGTCGGGATCAGCATCAGCGGCCGCTATCTGCGCTCCGTCAATCGGTTGCGCCTCAAACGCCACACGGCGCTCAACCAGCGTATCCAACGCTGCACCGCAGGTTCGCGGCGGCACAAGCAACTGGTGAAAGCCAAGGCCCGCGCCTCGGCGGCGTTCTACCGGCAGAGCCGCGACGTGTTGCACAAGGCGGCCCGCCAGCTGGCGAACTTTGCCCGCGCCGAGGGAGTGGCGCACCTGGCCGTGGGCGACGTGCGGGATGTAGCCAACAGCGGCGACAAGGGGCGCCGCCACAACCAGCGCATGAGCCTGTGGGCGCATGGCCAGTTTGTTGGCTATGTCCAGGACAAGGCGCGCCAATACGGCATTGCGACGGAATATATCGGGGAAGAATATAGCACGCGCACCTGTAGCGCGTGCCGGCATTGCCACCCCACAGCACCACGGGGGCGGGTGTTCACCTGCGCCGGCTGCGGTGCGATCATTTCCCGCGACGGAAATGGGGCCGCCAATATCTGTAGTCGCTATCGCCATGGCGAGTATGGGCATGTGCAGGTCCAATCTATAACGTATCTTCGGGCCACCGAAGTAGTGTTGCGGACTACAGCCATGTTGCCGACTGGCGTCGGAAGCCACGGGCCTTTAGGCCCAGTGGTTTAGTCACTTTCAGCTATCCGGCTGGTGCCGTTCCCGCCCCTGAAGCAACGATTCGCCCTCGCAGGCGCTGCAGCAGCCGCATCCCCCCATCCTCATCGGCGGGACGGGCGAGGAGAAGACCTTCCGGCTGATCGCGCGGTACGGCGACGCCTGCAATATCTTCGCCGAGGACGGCACGGACTACGGGCGCCGGAAGTACGCGGCGTTACAGGCCCGCTGCGCCGAAGTGGGCCGGCCGTATAGCGCCATCGAAAAGACGACGCTGACCAGCGTCACAGTCACGCCGGATGGGACCACCCCGCCGGGGGCGCACCCGCGACGCGAGCCGGGGCTGGATCTCACCGCGCGGCAGGCCATCGCTTACTTCCAGGAACTGGCGTCGATCGGCACCGATCACGCCATCGTCAACACGCCGATCGCGCACCTGCCCGGCGCCCTCGATATCTGGGCCGCCGAGGTGATTCCCGCCGTGGCGCAGATCGTCCCCCTGGGCCGCTAGGGCGTGCCGCGGCGTCACCCGGCCGCGCTGAGGGGGGCGGTATAGGCGGGGTCCAGCAGCGCCGTGGTGGTCTGGACCAGGGTCGGGCGGGCCGGGGCCGGGTTGCGCCCGACCCGCTCCATGCCCAGCAGCACCGCGCCGACCGCCGGCGGCGCGGTCAGGCGCTGCAGATGGGCGCCGGGCGCGACCGCCTGGATGGCCCGGCGGACCGCCTCGACGAAGGGTGCCCCGCCGTTGAAGAGACTGCCGACCAGGACCACATCGAAGGTCAGGCGCTCGAACTCCAGCTGGCGGATCACCCCGACGGCCAGGTCGCCCAGCTCGTGCCCGGCCCAGGCGATCACGTCCTGGGCCACCGGGTCGCCGGCCTGCGCCACCTGGAAGACCAGGGGGGCGGCATCGGGGCCCAGGCGATAGCGGCCCAGCGCCAGGCCCTCCAGCAGATCGTCCACGTCGCGCGCCCCCAGGTGGGCCACCAGCGCCGCGCTCAGCGCGGTGGCCGGGCCGCGGCGGCTCCAGGCCGCCGCGACCGTGTGCAGCGCTTTCATGGCCACCTCGGCCGCGCCGCCATACTCGCCGAAGCGGCTGCCGTCGCCGGTGATCCGCCCCTCGCGGCCCTGCCGGTCGCGGCCCCGGCAGTTGTTGCTCGTCCCGGCGACCAGGGCCACGCCCCAGCCGGCCTCCGTGCCGGCCAGCAGGCCGAGCACCGCGTCGTTGGCGATCGCCACGGGCGCGCGCAGCTCCAGGGCCTGCTGGATCGTCGTGAGCATGCGCGGGCGTTGCGAGGGCCAGTCGTAGCCGGCGATGCCGAACCCGGCGCCGGCGATCTGGTCCATGGCCAGGCCGGCGCGGGCCAGCGCCTGCGTGGTGGCCGCGCTGAGGGCCGCCACCATGCCGGGATAGCCGACCCCCTGGTAATTGCCGGGGCCGGTGCGGGCGAAGCCGAGGGCGCGGCCCGTCTCGTCGGCGACGATGGCATGGGTTTTGGTCGCGCCGATGTCGATGCCGAGAAAGTAGGAAGTCATAGATCGGGGCCTACCCTTTGAGTCCGCCGGCCGACACGCCGGAGACGATGTAGCGGTAGAAGGCCAGCGAGAGGATGATCGGCGGCAGGCTGGCGATGAAGCCGCCCGTGACGAGCAGGCCCCAGTTCACGCTGTGGCGGCCGATAAACTCCGCCAGCGCCACCGGCAGGGTTTTGGAGGCATAGGTCGAAGTAAAGATCAGGGCGAAGAAGAACTCGTCCCAGGCGTTGAGCAGGGTAAAGATCGCCGTGGCGCCCAGGCCGGGCAAGGCCAGCGGCAGCGCCACGCGCAGGAAGGCCTGGAAGCGGGACGCACCGTCGATGCGCGCCGCCTCCTCCAGCTCGCGGGGCACGCTCTGGAAGTAGCCGGCCATGATCCAGACCACGAAGGGCATACTGAAGGTCGAGTAGGCCAGGATCAGGCCCATCAGGCTGTCGAGCAGGCCCGCCGTCTTGAACATGCGGAACAGGGGGATGATGATCGAGACGGCGGGCAAGAGCTGGCTGCCCAGGACGACCAGCAGCAGGGTGCGCTTGTGCGGGATATTGAAGCGGGCGAAGGCATAGGCCGCGAGGGTGCCAAAGATCATCGAGATGGCCGTCGTGCCGAGGCAGACGAGCACGCTGTTGCGCAGGGCCAGGATAAAGGTCGACTCGCCGCTGTTCTGGCCGAACGCCGCCGGCTTGAAGATATCGGTGTAGTTACGGAACGTGATGTCGGACGGGATGATCTGGGTCGGCAGCGTCAGGAGGCTGGCCTCGGTCTGGATGGTGCTGAGGAACAGCCAGATGATCGGCAGCAGGGTGTAAACCAGGTAGAGCAGCAGGAGCGTCCAGCGCATCGTGGGGCTCAGTAGATTACCTCGACGCATCTTAGACCTCGACCTCCGAGCGCAGCAGGCGCGTATAGAGCACGATCAGCACGAGCATGAACGCGGTAATGAGCCAGGAGATCGCCGCGCCATAGCCGAAAAACAGGTAATGGAACGCCTGGTCGTAGTCGTAGAACGAGATCACCTTGGTGCTGTCGGCCGGGCCGCCGTTGCCGGTGAGGACGTAGATAATGTCGAAGACCCGGAAGGCGCCGATGGTGCGCAGCGCGACGGCCACCAGGATGACCGGGCGTAACAGCGGCAATGTGATCCCGGTGAACTTCTGCCAGCGGGTCGCGCCGTCGACGTCGGCCGCCTCGTAGAGATCGGCCGAGATCGGCTGGAGGCCGGCCAGCAGCAGCAGGGTCATGTTCGGCACCGTCTTCCAGACGTCGGCCAGGATAATCATATTCATGGTCCAGAAGGTGTCGCTCAGCCAGGATTTAGGCGCCTGCAAAACCCCCAGATTCACCAGGGTGGCATTGAAGATGCCATAGGTCGGGTTGAGGATCCAGGCCCAGAGGACGCCATTGCTGACGGTCAAGAGCGCCCAGGGCAGGATCATCGCCAGCCGCGCCCCCAGGTTGCCACGGAAGCGCTCGTTGAGCAGCACGGCGAAGAGCAGGCCCAGGCCGAGCTCGATCGCCACCGAGATCACGGTAAAGTAGAGCGTGCGCTGGATGGCATACCAGAAGGCGGGCTGGCCAAAGGCGTGGATATAGTTGCCCAGGTAGATAAACGGCTGGCCTTGCTCCGGGCTCGCCAGGTTGGCGCGATGCAAACTCAGCCAGAGCGAGTCGATCAGCGGGTAGCCGACGACCAGGAGCAGCATCAGGACCATCGGGGCGAGCAGGATCAGGCCGAGGGCGCGCTCCGATAGCTCCCCATTACGCTCCCGGCGCCGGACAGGTTTGGTATATGGAAGGACGGCTGGGCGGGCCATGGGCGAACTTCTCCCGGCGATGAGCGAGCACAGACACGATGTATCCTGGTGCCGCGCGAACGTCAGCGGTTAAGGGGCGTTGCTGGCATTGTTGACCTCGGCCGCGGCGGCGTCCATTGCGTCCTTCGGGCTGACCTTGCCGAGCAGCGCCTCGTGCAGGTGTTTCTGGATGATATCCGACTTCTGCGCATACCCGGGCACCTGCGGCCGTATCGCCAGGTACTTGAACTGCTCGCCATAGACCGAGAAGTCCTGAACCTGCTTCTGTAGATCCGGGTCGCTATAGAGCGAGGATAGGATCGGATAATCGCCGGCGATGATCGCCGATTTCTTTTGCCAGGCCGGGCTGGCCATGTACTGGAGCAGCTTCCAGGCCGCCTCTTTGTGCTTGGCCTGCTTGAGGATAGCCCAGCCCTCGGAGCCGTTGACGCTGGAGCTGCGCACGTCTTTGCTGCCGGGCAACAGGGCGACCCGCACGTTGGGCGCGGCCTTGGACTGGGTCGGGTCGTTGTCGGCGGGCAAGTCCCCCTCCCAGTTATAGGTCAGGGCGTACGTCCCGGTTTGAAACGCCTTCTGCACATCGGCCTCGGTGTATTCCAGCGACGCCGGGTCGGCGGCCTTGTATTTGTAGAGCATGTCGACCATCCATTGCAGAGCCTCGGTGCCGCCATGGGTATTGAAGACCGCCTTGCCGTTCTCGTCGAGGATCTGGGCGTCTTTGTTCGTGAACATGATCGCGACCCAGTCGCAGACCAGGCCCTCCGCCTGTTTCCAGCCCCAGACCGAGCCCCACTGGTGGCCCGGCTTGGTCGTCGCCTGCGCCTGCTGGGTGAACTCGTCCAGGGTCGTGGGCGGGCTGCTGAAGCCGGCGTCCTTGAGCAGCTTGGCGTTATAGAAGAGGTGCTTGGCGCTATTGTACCAGGGCATGCCATAGATCTTGCCCTGGTAGGTCACGGCGCCGAGCGCGGAGGCCGGGATGTCTTTCTTGAGCGGATCGTCGATCTGCGTGCTCAGGTCGTCGATCCAGCCAGCCGACGCGAACTGGGCGGTCCAGATGGTATCCATCTCGACCACGTCGACATCGCCGCCGCCCTGGACACTGGTGTTGATCTTGTCCAGCAACTCGTTGTACTGCACCTGGACCTGGTTGACCTTGATCCCGGTCGCCTTCGTGAAGTCGGCGATCAGGGGCTGGCGCAGGTTGCTCGTATCGGTCCAGAGCATGTTGACGACCTGGTCGCCGGCGACGGGGGCGCTGGTCGCCTCCGTGGTGGCCGTTGCGGCGCTGGCCACGGTCGGGGCGCTGGTGGCCGCGGTGGTGGCCGTCGCGGCCCCGCTGGTCGCGGTGGTGGCCGTCGGGGCAGCGGCCGCGGCGGTGGCCGTCGGGGCCGCCGTCGCCGGCACGGTGGTCGGCGTGGCCGCCGTGCCGCCGCAGGCCACCAGGATGCACCCCAGCAGGGCCACGCGGCCGGCCCGGCTCACGGTGCGTAAAATACTGCGCCGGCGGATCTTCCCTCGTTCGTTGTCCTGAAACATCGCGTCGATTCCTTTCTGCTCAATAGCGGCTATCCCAGAATGGGCGGATCACTGTTCAGGGAGCGGCGCCCTGAAACGCCGAATCAGGCAAAAAACCGGGGCAGGTAGGCGCGGTGCGTCTCCAGCAGATCGTCGAGTACGCCCTGGATCGCGTCGGCCGGCGGGCCAAGGGGGTGGGCGAGCAGGGCCTGGTAGGCCGCGCGGCGATCGCCTTGCACCGCCGCTTCCACGGTCAGCAGCTCATAGGCTTTGATCTGGGCGAGCAGCCCAAAACAGGTCGGGGGTAGCGGCGCCGCGGGAAGCGGGTGGATCCCGGCCGCGTCGACCCGGCAGGGCAGCTCCAGCACCCACTCGGCCGGCCAGCCGGGGACGGCGCCGGCGTGGCGGACGTTGACGACGTGGGTTTCCCCCAGGTTGTTGTAGTGGGCGTGGAGTAGCTGGGTCGCCACCGTCGAGTAATAGGCGCCGCCCCGCTGCATGAGCCCCGGGGGCGGCGCGGTCCGGTCGAGCTCCGCGTACTGCCGGAGCAGCTCGGCCTCGATCTCCATGACCACTTCGGCGCGGGAGGGCGGCCAGGCGTCCTGCGCGGCCAGCATCCGCGTGGTCTGGTAGAAGTAGTGCAGGTAAGGGCCGGGGATCATGCCCAGCGCGGCGATCGTGCCGGCGTCCCACTCGGGCTTGTCCGTGGCCGACAGGCCGGCGCTGTACAGGTCGAGCAGCTCGGGCCAGACATCGGCCCCGTCCACCGTGAAGCCGTGGTGCCAGGAGAGATGGTTGAGCCCCAGGGTGTGCAGCGCGGCGCGCTCCGGGGCGATCGGCTCCCCCCGGTGGCGCCCGAGGGTCGCCAGCAGCGCCATCTTGGCCGTGATCGGGATATTGCAGACCCCCACTGCGGGCACCGCGGGCGCGTGGCGGGCGAGTGCCTCGGTGACCAGGCCGGCCGGGTTGGTGAAGTTGACCAACAGGGCGCCGGGGGCCAGCACGCGCATGGTCTGGGCGATGCCCAGGATCACCGGGATGGTCCGTAAGGCCTTGGCCATGCCGCCAACGCCGGTGGTTTCTTGCCCGATCAGCCCGTGCCGCCGCCCAAGGTACTCGTCGGCGCGCCGCGCGGCCATCTGGCCGACCCGCAGCTGGGTGAGGACATAGGATGCGCCGCGGATCGCCTCGCGCTGATCACCGGTCAGCACCACCCGGAAGGGCGCCCCGTGCGCCGCCACCATGCGCTGCGCGAAGCCGCCCACGACGGCCAGCCGCGCGGCGTCGATATCCATGAGCCAAAGCTCGCGGAGCGGCAAGGTCTTGACCCGGGCCAGCAAGCCGCTGATGAGCTCGGGGGTATAGGTCGAGCCGCCGCCGATCACCGCCAATTTCATAGGGTTCGTGCTCCTTCTATGGACAGCCGCACGACTGGCGGATCACCAGCTCGGTCGGCAATAAGACTCGGGGCTCGGCGTGGCCCGTCGTGATCAAGCGCACCAACTGGCGCACCGCTTCCTGGCCCACCCGCTCGGTGGGCGCATGCACGGTGGTCAGCGGGGGGGTCAGGTAGCGCGACATCAGCGTGTCGTCAAAGCCGGCCAGCGCCACATCCTGCGGCACCCGCTTGCCAGCCTGCCAGAGGGCGATCAGGGCGCCGCCGGCGGAATCGTCGTCGCCAGCAAAAATCGCGTCGAGCTCCCGACCCGTGGCCAGCCAGTGCGCGACCGCGGCCCGGGCCGTCTGCTCCTGAAACTCGCCGTCGGCGACCAGGTCGGGGTCGAAGGGGATGCTGTGGGCCGCGAGCGATTCGCGGTAGCCTTGCTCGCGCCAATAGGCATCTTCGTTGCCGGCCGGGCCACGGAGAAAGGCGATCCGGCGCCGGCCGTGGGCGTCGATCAGGTGGTCGACCACCTGGCGGGCGCCGGCGCGGTTCTCGACGACGACATAGGGGATCGGCAGCCCGGCGGCCGGCGACCGGTAGAGCAGCACGACGGGGAAGCCCTGGCGGTGCAGGCGGCCCAGCTCGGCCGCGTCCACGTTATCGGTGAAGATCAGGAGCCCATCGGTGTTATGGGCGCCCAGCGGCCGGCGCAGGGCGCGGCGGGCGTCGGCCGGGTGCTGGGTGGCGATCAGCAGGTCATACCCAGACTCCCGGGCGGCCGATTCGATACCCCGCAGCATGGGCGAGAAAAAGCCGGCGCCGATCTCCGGCAGCAGCAGGCCCAGCGTGGTCGTCTTGCCCAGCGCGAGATTGCGGGCCGCTGTCTGCGGCACATAGCCGAGCTCGGCCACCGCAGCGCGCACGCGCTCGGCCACCGCGTCGCTCACCGGCACCGTCTGGTGCAGGACCCGGCTGACCGTGGCGATGGAAACCCCCGCGCGCCGGGCGACCTCCACGGCGGTGACGGCGGATTTGGGTCGGGTTTTCGAAGCGGGCATCGCGACCTCAAGGGCTTGTTCTGAATGCGCATTCTGAATACGCATTCAGTATAACAGAAGCAAGATCGGCTGTCAATAGGGGGGCCCGGCTGAATGCGGGCGGGGAGCCGGTTTTGCGCAAAACGCCGGTAGCGTGGATAATGTGTGTGTGTATCGGTAACAGCGTAGACCCACCGATCATGGAGTCCAACTCATTGATTGGTAGTGTAAATAACTAGCGAAAGCATTAAGAAAACCGTCATTCTGAGCGCAGCGAAGAATCCGCTGCCAAGTATAATCTGGACCCGGGGACGGACGTGCCCGCCCGTCCATCCCCGTATCCTGGCCGTGCTGCCCTGGCGCGCCCACTCACGGTGCGCTGGGGTGGTGGAGGATACGCGCCCCAGCGGATTCTTCGCTGCGCTCAGAATGACAGATCTTAGTTTATCCGCTAATATAATACACTATCTTGACTGGCCAAAAGGGGCCAAGCGGGGGCTATTATCTGATCGGCTGGCCTGACTATTCATCCTAACCTGGGGAGGGGAAACATGATGGCTGAGGCGTTGCCGCGCGTGGAGCATGACCTGCTGGGCGACCGCCCGGTGCCCGCGGCGGCCTATTATGGGGTGCATACCTTGCGCGCCGTGGAGAACTTTCCTATCACGGAGACCCCGATCGCGATCTACCCTGACCTGATCCAGGCGCTGGCCAGTGTCAAGCAGGCGGCCGCCCTGGCCAACCGCGATCTCGGCCTGCTGGCCCCGGCCAAGGCCGCCGCCATTGTCCGGGCCTGTGAAGAGATCCGCGCCGGCCAATTGCTCGATCAGTTCGTCGTGGATGTCATCCAGGGCGGGGCGGGGACGTCGACGAACATGAACGCCAACGAGGTCATCGCCAACCGCGCCCTGGAGCACCTGGGCTATGGGCGGGGCGACTACGCGCAGCTCCACCCGCTGGAACATGTCAACATGAGCCAGAGTACTAACGACGTCTATCCCACGGCGGTGAAAGTGGCCCTGCATGTGACCATCTTCCACCTGGTCGCGGCGATGGCCGAGTTGCGCCAGGCCTTCGCGGCGAAGGCGGATGAATTTGCGTCCGTGCTGAAAATGGGCCGCACCCAGCTCCAGGACGCCGTGCCCATGACGCTGGGCCAGGAATTCAGCACCTATGCGATCATGATCGGGGAAGATGAGGAGCGCTTGCAGGAGGCGGCCCAGCTGATCCGGGAGATCAACCTGGGGGCAACGGCCATTGGCACGGGTATCAACGCGCACCCCGAGTACGCGGCCCGGGTCTGCCGCCACCTGGCTGCGCTTACCGGCATCCCGCTGGTCACCGCGCCGAATCTGGTGGAGGCGACGCAGGATGCGGGCGCCTTCGTGCAGCTCTCCGGCGTGTTGAAGCGGGTCGCCGTCAAGCTATCCAAGATCTGCAACGATCTGCGCCTCTTGTCCTCGGGCCCCCGCGCCGGGCTGGGTGAGATCAACCTGCCTGCGATGCAGGCCGGCTCCAGCATCATGCCAGGAAAAGTCAACCCGGTGATCCCCGAGGTGGTCAACCAGATCGCCTTTGAAGTGATCGGCAACGACGTGACGGTGAGCTTTGCGGCCGAGGCGGGGCAGCTACAGCTCAACGCCTTTGAGCCGATCATCGCCCATAGCCTATTCAAGAGCCTCACCCATCTGCGCGCCGGCTGCCTGACGCTGGCGGAGCGCTGTGTGCGGGGCATTACGGCCAACCACGCGCACTTGCACCAGATGGTCGAGCACTCCATCGGCATCGTAACGGCGCTCAGTCCCTATATCGGCTACGCCAACGCCCAGGCGATCGCCCAGGACGCGCTGGCGACCGGCCAGAGTGTGTACGCGCTGACCCTGGCCCGCGGGCTGTTGACCCAGGCGCAACTGGACGACATCCTGCGGCCCGAGGTGTTGACCCGGCCCAACGCCACCTTGCCGGCCCGGGAGTAACGAGCGTGAGCGCTATGATTCAGCCCCTGGCCGGTATCCGGGTGTGCAGCCTGGCGATCAACTTGCCGGGACCCCTGGCCGCCGCCCGGCTGGTGGCATTGGGCGCCACCATGGTCAAGATCGAGCCGCCCGGCGGCGATCCACTGGCCGCGGCCAGCCCGGCCTGGTATGCGGAGTTGCACAGCAGGATCGACGTACGGACCCTGGACTTGAAGGCCCCCGCCGCGCGCGAGCAACTGTATGCCGTGCTGGCGGCGGCCGACCTGTTGATCACCGCCAGCCGCCCGGCGGCGCTGGCCCGCCTGGGGCTGGCCTGGCCGGCGCTGCAGGCCCGCTACCCGGCCCTGAGCCAGGTCGCCATCGTCGGGCACGCGGGATCACAGGCCGAT
>DATGEF010000458.1:0-6065 GCA_035310405.1 Chloroflexia bacterium
TCTTCGCGCCCCCCGGCCGGGATGGCTTCCCGGCCGGGGCGTTGCGTTTGCCGAGCAGCAGGGATTGGGCCGCCGGCAGCTTGAGGCACGGCGCGAGGAACTCGTTGTCGTTGGCCGCCGGCAGCAGTTCGGGCTCGGCGGCGATCGCGCGGCGCAAGACCTCCAGCGCGCGAGGGCAGTGGTTCAGCGCCGCATGGGCCGTCGCCAGGTTGAACAGGAGCCCCGCCGAGTCGGGTTTCTGGCGGAGCGCAGCCTCGTAGTCGCGGAGGGCGCCCTCGTACTGCCCCGTCTCCATCTGGAGATGGCCCAGGCCGACCCGCGCCGGGAGATTCTCCGGCTGGATCTGCAGGACATGGGTGTAATCGGCCGCCGCGGCGATCAGGTTGCCGACGTCCAGCAGCACCTGGCCACGCAGCAGCAGCACCTCGACCGCCTCGGGGTCCAGGGCGAGGACGCGGTTCACCGTCACCAGCGCCCCCACCAGGTCTTCGCGCTCCAAGAGCAGCCGCGCCCGCGTCTCCAGGGCGATGAGATGGTTGGGGGCCAGGCGCAGGGCGTGCGCGACGTCGGCGTCGGCCGCGGCCAGCCGGCCGAGGCGCAGCTCCAGGGAGGCGCGGATGGCCCGGGCGTCGACGTCGTCCGGCGCCAGGGCCAGCAGGCGGTCCCACTCCTCGATCATCCCATCCGCATCGCCCATGTCGCTGCGCAGGAGCATGGCCGTGAGCGCCAGCTGGTGGTTCGTGGGGTGATAGACCTGGGCGCGCCGGATGATCGCCAGGGTGCCGGCCAGGTCGCCCGACCCGAGCTGGCTGGTCATCCGGCTGAGCCAGCTGCCGACATCGTGCGGGTTCAGCGCCACCGCCTGCTCGGCCGCGGCCTGGGCCCCGGCGAAGTCCCCGCGCTCCTGCGCCAGCGCGGCGAGCACGGTCCAGGGCTCGGCGGCCGCCGGGGAGTCGCCCAGGATGGCGATCGCGGCCCGGGTATCGGCCTCGGCGGCATCCGGCTGGTGCAGCGCGCTATGGGCCCGGGCGCGGGTCAAATGCACGATGGCCGTGGATTGCACCGGCCAGCCGGGGCGGCTTTCGTCGGGGTCGGCGGCCAGCGCGCGGGCGAGATCGGCCAGCGCGCCCGCCGCGTCGTCGAGATCCAGCTGGATCTCGGCGCGCAGCAGCAACACTTCGCGGGGGTGCCAGGATTCCAGGCGGTCGAGCAGCGCCCGGGCTGCGGCCGGGCGGCCGGCCATTTTATAGTTGAGGGCCAGCCGGTAGAGGAGGGGGAAATCGTCGCCGGCCAGATCCGCCGCGCGCTGGTAGAGCGCGAGGGCGGCGGCGTCATCGCCCAGTTGATGGGAGATCTGGCCCACCTGGGCGGCCACTTCCCCGCTGGCCGGGAACCGCTCCAGCAGGGCGGCCGCCTCGGCCCGCGTGGTCGCCACTTCGCCGGCCTCCAGGTACGTCCACATGCGCTCCAGCAGCGGGAGCGGATCGTCCGGGGTCAGCTCGGCCAGCCGGGTCAGCACGGGCAGTGCCTCGGCCGGCCGGTCGTCGTCCTGGTAGCCCTGGGCCAGCGCGCGGAGGGTCGCGGGGTCGTCCGGCAAGGGCGCGCCGGCCGGCGGGAAGTCGACGATAATCGGGTCGTCCTCGGGTGGGTGCATAGGGCTCCTTCCAATCCTTCCCATTCTTCAAAGGTGTGGCGATCGAGCGGACGATGGCGGCTAGCGCTGCCGCTGGCCTTTCGGCGGGCGGCCGGCCGCCCCGGGTGCCCCGCGGAGGGCGGCGGCGAAGCCGGGGTGCCCGCTACAATGGGCCAGGTACGGGTCCGCCGCCGCGGCGTCGGCCAGGCGGGGGTCGGCGCGGAGGGCCTGGCGCAGGAGCTCGACGGCTTGCGGACAGCGGCCGAGCATGGCCTGGGCGGCGGCCAGGTTGTAGAGCGCGGCGCCGGCGCCGGGCGCCGCTTTGAGCGCCGCCTCGTAGCTCTGCAGGGCCGCCGCGTACTGCCCGGCCTGCATCTGCACGTTGCCGAGGCCCGAGAGGCCCGCGGCATTCTGCGGCGCGAGGGCCAGCACACTGGTGTAGTCGGCGGCGGCCGCGAGCCGGTCGCCCACTTCCAGCCAGATCCCAGCCCGCAACAGCAGCAGGTCGGTATCGTGGGGCTCGACCGCCAGGGCGCGGCTGAGGTCGAGCAGCGCGCCCCGCAGGTTGCCGGCCCGCAGGTGCAGGCTCGTGCGGGTTTGCAGGGCCACCAGATTGTCCGGGTCGAGGCGCAGCGCGCGGGTGACGTCGGCCTCGGCGGCCCGCGGTCGCTGCAGCTGTAAGGCCAGCGCGCCGCGCATGGCCAGCGCCATGGCGTTGTCGGGCGCCAGGGCCAGGATGTGGTCCCACTCGTCCAACGCGCCCTCCAGGTCTTGCATCTCGCCCCGGATCAGGGCGGCGCTCAGCGCCAGGCTCACGTCAGCGGGATACTGCATCTGCGCGCGGCGCACCGCCGCCAGAGCGGCCGGCCAATCGGAGACGGCTGTATAGCTGTTCACCAGCCCCAGCCAGCCGGGCAAGTACGCGGGGTCCTGGACCGTGGCCGCTTCGGCGGCGGCCTGGGCCGCGGCGAAATCGCGCCGGGCGTGGGCGTCCCGTGCTCGCAGAGTCAGGGCCTCGGCAGAATCAACCATATCCTACGGTCTCCAGACGCCGGCTGTTTGGGGCCGGAACGCCGCCCCATTATACCAGGCCGGCGCAGGGCCGCCCAGGATCGCCGGCGGGGCGGGTGCCTTACCGGGCGGCCGGCGGGGCGCTCGGGGTCGGGGGCACCGGGCTGGCCGGGCTGGGCAGGACCAGCCCCGGGTCGTTCGCCCGGGTGATCCGCACCGTGCGACCGTACTGCCCCCCGCGCACGCCGACATTAGGCCCCAGCAGCAGCTGGGTCACATACTGGTGGATCGCCCCGGTCGCCGGATCGATCCAGGCCGCGAGGCTGGTCGCCGGGCCGCCGGCCCCGACGGGCGTGCCGGGCAGCAGGCGGGGGTCGTCGGTGACCAGGTAATTGTCGACGCGCACCCCCTCCAGCGCATCCCGGAGCCCTGTATTCAGCACCGTCGCCCCGCCGTTGAGCAGGGCCTGCAGGGTCTGCGTATCGGTGAGCACCGGATTCTGGATGAAGCCGGCGGAGATGACCAGCTGCCCGGGGAAGGCCGGCACGAGCGCCATCCCGCTCAACACGGCGTCGGCCGGCTGCGCGACCCAGGCCCCGGCCTCGGCCTGGTAGAAGGTGTCCCCGACGACCAGCACGTCGATCAGCTGGTCGCCGACCTGGCCGGTCAGGACCGTGCCCTGGCCCCGCACCACGTCCGCATCCAGGTGGATGGGGGCGGTGCCCGCCCCGGCCGCGTCGACGTGATAATGATAGCGCGCCAGCACGGCCAGCTGGACGAAGCCCTGCCGCAGCAGGTCGCGATCCGCCGCGCTGGCGGGCGCCGCCGCCCCGGCGCTGACGATCGACGTCTCCGTGGCGACCGGCACGCTGGTCGCCGCCGGCGGGGCGGTGGGCCCCTCCAGGGTGGCGGTGGCCGTCGCCGGGGCCGGGGTGGGCGTCGGCGAGATCACGCCGAGCGTCGCGGGCAGCTCCGCGATCGCCCCCGGGGTCGCGGTCGCCGGCGGCGGCAGGGGTAGGCTGGTTGCCAGGGCCGGCGTGCTGGTGGGGGCCAACGGCGTGGCCGTAGGCGGCCCGGCCGTGGCCGGCGGCGGTACAGGCGTCGCGGTGGGCAGCAGCCCTGTATTCTCCTCGCGGGCCGGGCCACAGGCCACCAGCAGGCCCAGGCCCAGCAGCACGAGTGTCAGCAGCTTTCGTGTTGGCATCCTGATCTCCCCCCAGCGCAACGGTGTGTAGTTGCTGCCCTATACGCATCAACCTAAGCACGCGGCAGGGTCCGGGGGCGGAACGCCTAGCGGCTGAAGCCGCGGCTACGCGGACGAAGCCCGCCTGCGCGGGCTGACGGGCATCCCGGCGAGGCGGGTCGCCGCGCGTTGTCACATAGCTACACGTGCCTGTTAGGTTGATGCATATACGGTGTGTAGTTGCTACCCCTACTGTACACCAACCGCAACCGGGGCGGCAAGTGGCCTGATCTCCAGCGGGGGGCGCGATATATACCGCGCCCCCTCGGCCATCCGCGCGCCGCCCTCCCGGGCTGTAAGAGCGGGCTCCCATCCGCGCGAACTTAAGCCGCCGAAGGCGACTCGGTCGGTGTAGGAGCGGGTCGCAGACCCGCTTGGTGGGGCGGGTGGAGCGCGGTTGGAGGGGCCGCTGGGGGGCCGGGCGGCGCGTCAACAGGCGGGTCTGCGACCCGCCCCGACCCCCACTAGCGCGCCAGGGGACCAGCCCGGTCTTAAGTGCGCGCCGATGGGAGCGGGCTCTGTCCCGCGATGCCGCCCCAGGACTCTGTTGGGCAGCACCCGGCGCGCTGGGCGGCGATCAGGGAAGGCCCAGTCATTGCCCGCAAGACGACGCGCGCCCCACCATCGCGGGACAGAGCCCGCTCCTACAGTTCACGTTTATTTCTTCGGCCGGTACACACATACGATGGGGCAGGAAAACGCTTATCTTTTGCTTAGATCGGCGGCCCGCTTCTTTATCCGTCCCTTATGCGCTCGGCCATATACTGGGAGCGATGTGGTATACTGATGGGTACCCCGTGACAGGAAGCTCCGCGCAAGGGGCTGGGCGCAGGGTCCCTGCCTGGCGGGAGCGGCTAGCCCCGGGCGCGATCGGGCCGGCCACTCTCTTCCCCGTATGGCCGCTTCTCGGCTTTCGATTATCAGCAGCGACATGCTAGAAGGAACGCTCAATGCAACACTGGTGGCGACACGGTGGACTGGGGGCGGCCGGGCTGGCCGGCGCCCTGGCCCTGGTTCTAACTCTGCTGCCCGCCGGCCCGGCCCAGGCCCAGCCGGCCGGCGCCGCGCCGATGGCCGCGCCGGCCCTGCTCGGCCGGCCGGCGGATTGGGTGCCCGGGCGGGTACTAGTCAAGCCCCGCGCCACGGGCGCCGCCTTGATCGCGGGCGGGCACCTGGGCGGCGGGGTGCTGGCGCCCGCCCTGGACACGGTGCTGGACACCTGGCACCTGGCCGCCGATCGCCCCCTGGCGCCGGGCGCGGTCGTGGCGCTCGCCGGCGCGCCGGGGCTGGACGTGGCCGCCGCGGTCGCCGCGCTACGTAATAGCGGCGCCGTCGCGTATGCCGAGCCCGATTATCTGATGCGCGCCACGCTGACGCCGAACGACGAGCACTACGCCGACCAGGAATGGTGGCTGACCGCGATGCAGACCCAGGCCGCCTGGGACATCAGCACGGGCAACCCGGACCTGATCCTGGGCGTGCTCGACACCGGCATCGCGACCAACCATCCCGAGTTTGCCGGGCGCATCCTGCCCGGCCACAACTTCGTGAGCGGCAACAACGATGTCTACGACGACAACGGTCACGGCACGCACGTTTCGGGCATCGCCAGCGCGCAGGGCAATAACGGCGTCGGCATCGCGGGCATTTCCTGGCAGACCAAGATCCTGCCGGTCAAGGTGCTCAACGGCCAGGGCCAGGGCTCGGCCTACGATTTTGCCCAGGGCATCCGCTGGGCGGTCGACAATGGCGCGCGGGTGATCAATATCAGCGCGGGCGCCGATTTCTCGACCGAGACGGAGCATGATGCCGTCAAATACGCGCACAGCAAAGGCGTGATCATCGTCTCAGCCGCCGGCAACACGCCCGATGGCCACCCCCGCTACCCGGCCGGCTACGACGAAGTGATCGCCGTCAGCGCCAGCAGCCGCCGCGACAGCGTCGCCGGCTTCTCGTCCTACGGCGACTACGTCGACCTGGCCGCGCCGGGCATCAATATCCTGAGCACCTGGGTGACGAACCACCACCCCGGCTACCAGAGCGAAAGCGGCACCTCGATGGCCAGCCCGATGGTCGCCGGCACGGCGATGCTGGTCCTCTCGGTCAATCCGAACCTGAGTCCCGACCAGGTGCAGCTCTTGCTGGAGCAGACCGCCGACGATATCGGCGACCCCGGCT
>DATGEF010000459.1:0-3330 GCA_035310405.1 Chloroflexia bacterium
TGCGACCTCCGGGTAGGGGCCGGCGGGCGGGGGGAGCGAAAAGGGGGGGTTGTGGCTCATCCCGGCCAGGTAGACGGCCTCGTCCAGGCGGGCCGGCAGCCGGGCGATATCGCCCGGCTGCAAGCTGATGTTGGCCTCGCCCCGTGCGCCGTCATGGTCGCGAAAAATGGTCAGGTCATAGCGGGCCGTATGGGTCCGGCGGTGGGCTTCCGGCTCGGCGCCGATCAGGTAAAGCTGCGTGCTGTCCTGGTGCGTCGCCTGCGCCGTCCAATCGTGGACCTCAGGATGCGACTCCAGGACCTGCTGGATGGCGTCAAGCATGCTGGGCACGCCCTGATCCTCAGCGGTCCGCGGCGCTTGCGCCGCAGCGTCGTCGGCGGGGGTCATGGTCAGCTCAACCGGGCGCGCAGACGCAGGTGCGGCCCCCCGGACGAAATCCGGACGTATTCTTTATGCCCTTTGCCGCAAAAGCCCGAATCCACCTTGAAATCGCGGCCCACCTGCGAGATGCTGGCCAGCACCTCGGGCACGCTGCCGGTCAGGCCGATTGGCGCGAAGACCCGGCCGGTAAATTGGCCGTGCTGGATCTCTCGGCCGTACTGGGTCACCAGCTGGATGCCCCAGTTCTTCGGATCTTCCATGCCGCTGCTCAGTTGCGTCACATAAACTCCGTGCTCCACGCCCGCGATCATCGCCTCGACGGGGGTCGTGCCGGGCCGGAAGTAGGTGTTGGACATGCGGGCATAGGCTTTGCGGTCGAAGCTCTGGCGCCGGCCGTTGCCGGTGCGGGCCAGGTGCATGCGGGCCGCCGAATAGAGATCGCTGATGCCGCTGACGAACACGCCCCGGTCGATGATCGGCACGGGCCGGGCCAGCGTCCCTTCGTCGTCGAAGAAGTAGCTGCCGTAGGCGCCCGGCAAGGTCGGATCGTCGCACATGTTTACGTCCTCCGCCGCCATGCGCTGGCCCAGGAAATCGGCCGCGCGCGCCCGGCCTTTGAGAAACATGTCGGTCTCGACGCCGTGGCCAAAGCTTTCATGGGCCACCGTGCCGGCCACATCGGGGGCGCAGATGCAGTCATAGACTCCCGGCTCGATATGCTCGGCTGAGAGCAGGGCGAGGGCGGAGTCGCGCAGGGCTTCCAGGGGCACCTCATACGCTGGACTCTCCACCTGGTCGAACAGCTCAAAGCCCAGGGCGCCCCCGGCGATATCCCAGTCGCGCTGGATGGTGCCGTGCGCGTCGCGGACGAGCAGCGTCGTGTAGAGCCGCAGGCGCACCAGTTGCTGGTGTAGCAGGCGGGTGCGGTTGGCGAACAGCGTTTCCTGGTAGCTCTCGTTATAGCCGATCGTCGCATTGGCGATGCGCGGGTCCAGGGCGCGCGCAACCGCCTGGCGGGCCGCGACCCGGGCAAACTTCTCCTGCATGGGGACCCCGGCCGGGTCAATGATCAGCGGGGTGGCGAACGATTCGTGCACTGGAGGGCCGGGGTCCAGGGGCAAGGCATTGGCCCCCGTCGCCCGCACCTGTAGCCCCGCGACCCAGGCGCGCGCTTCGGCGAGCAAGCCGGCGCGGTCCAGTGTCGTCGTCGCGAACTCCTCCAGGTAGAGGCCGTTCCCGGCCGTGAGCACCACGCCGACCGACTCGGGGTCGCGGGTGGCGTGTTGCTCGCGGTTATCGACCTGGATGCTCAGGCCACTGGTGCTCATCGCCAGGGCCGCGCCATAGGGCATTTTGCTTTCGATGAGCGCGACCACTTCGGGCAGAATCGTGGCGAGCTGTGCGCTGTACATGCTGGTCCTTGGTACAAAAAGGCCAGGCCAGCGCCCCGCGCCGTCCTGGTCCGGGCGATCTTACTGCGGCGCCTCGACCGTGATCGTGGGATCGTTGAACCGGGAGAGCTGCATCGTCAGGCTCCTGGCCCCGGGGGCGCCCCCGGCGGTCCCGGGCGACGCGACGTGCAGCTGGACGATGTAATTGGTCGACTGCGCGACCCAGACTTCCATCGTGTCCGCCGGGGCGGCCAGGCCCTCGGGCGGGGCGCCGTTGAGGCGCAGGTGATGGACAGCGACCCCATCCAGGGTGCTATCCCCCAGGTCGTCGGCCGAGACGACCCCGCCCAGGCCGTGGGTCAGGTCGGGGGGGCTGCTCAGGCCGGCCGGCGCTGCGGTCCGGGACCACGTACCGCCCAGGTTCATCCAGTTGGCCGGGCCGATTTTCACCAGCTGCAGATCGGTTTGGGGGGTGGCCGGGCTCATGTGCAGATGCAGCGCCATCTTGTCGGGCGGGACCATATCGCCTTCGGCCGTCACGGGGCCGGTGGGCGCGGTCGCGCTGGTCATGAGGAAATGGAAGCGCGTGACGTGCTGCATCGCCTGGGCAGCGGCTTGCAGCAATAGGCCGCCGCTGCCGTCCGGCGCAGTCGTGCTGCTGCTGCTGCTGCCGGGCGTGTTGGTCGCCGCGGGCGGGGGGCCGGCCGGGGGCGCGCCCCCGGGGGCCGGCGTGACATTCGCCGGCGCGGTGATGTCGGGCCCCTGGCCCACATTGCTGAGATCCATCTTTAGATCGACGACGAGCGGCGGGAAGGGCGTGGGCGACGGCTGGCCGGGGCCGGGCGTGGGCGCCAGGGACTGGAAGCCGCGCATCAGGTCCGTCAGATCGAGCTTGACCGCCATTTTCTGGATCAGCTGGCTGCTCGGGTCGATCCAGACGTCGGCACTGCCGAGCGGGCTTTCGCCCGGGGTGGTGCTGCCGCCGGTGCCCATCAGGTTGCCGAGGAAGAGGGGCACGTTATAGTGCTTCGTGCTATGGCCGCCCACAGTCTCGTCGCCGATCACGCTCGCGCTGTTCACGCCGGCGGCAAAGCGGCCGAGGGTGCCGAAGATATTGGTGGCCTTGGTCGGATCGAGGCCCCCGGCCATGGCGCCCAGACTGCCGAGCCCCAGATCGTTCCCCGTGCTGCCGGCCGCGCTGCTGAGATCGCTGCTCGTCCAGCTGCCATCCGAGTTCTTGACATAACTCATATTGGCGATATTGATGATCTCTTGCGTTTGGCCCTTGGCCTTGATCGTCACGTGGGCCTTATTGGGGCTCTTGTAATCGCCCTCGATATTGGCGCTGTCGACGTAGCCCGGGACGCTGAGGGTCATGACGAAGTGGTAGCTGTCGAGCGCGGTCGTCTTGGTGATCGCGTCGTTGATCAGGCCGATATCCGCGGCCGACGCGGGGGTGCCCGGCCCGCCCAGGCCGTCGGCCGCCGTCGGAATCGGGGTGGGGGTCGGCGGGATCGGGGTGGGGGTCGGCGGGATCGGGGTCGGCGTAGGTGGGATC
>DATGEF010000460.1:0-6434 GCA_035310405.1 Chloroflexia bacterium
CTCCACCGCGGCGGCAAGAAGACCTGGCTCATTGCGCAGACGCTGTTGTTCAGTGGGATTGCGCAAAAGCGCCAGGGTAGCGTTGCCGATCAGGTTGGTCGTCGTTTCGTGGCCCGCCGCCAGCAAAAACATACAATTGGCGAAGAGTTCGTCGGCGTCGAGCATGGCCCCCTGTTCCTCGGCCGCGCTGAGCGCCGTCAGCAGATCGTCGCGCGGGTGGAGCCGGTGGTCGGCCACCAGGCCGCGAAAGTACTCGATAAACTCGGCCACGCCCTGGAGCGCCGCGACCGCCCGCTCCGGGGCCACGCGGGTGGACCCCAGGAAGACCACGAAATCGCCGGTCCACTTCTTGAACTGGTCCTGGTCGCCGCGCGGCACCCCCAGCAGATCGCCGATGACGGTGGCGGGCAGGGGATAGGCCACACTGCGCATCAGGTCCATCTGGCCGGTGTCCGGGACCTGGCCCAGCAGATCGTCCACGATCGCGACGATGCGCGCGCGCATCAGCTCGACCACGCGGGGCGTGAACGCTTTGTTCAGCAACCCCCGCAGGCGGGTGTGATCCGGCGGATCGAGGAACATGACTTGTTTCGCCAGCCGCTCAAAGACCGGGCGGAGCGTTTCGCGGGTCGCGTCGGGCATGCGGTTGAGCGCCGGCAAGATCCGCCCCGACGAGACATGGGGACTCGCGATGATCGCCATGATGTCGGCATGGCGGACCAGCACCCAGGAGTTGGCGGGGCCGTCCCAGTGGATCGGATCGCTGGTGTGGAGCTGGCGATAGAAGATGCCGGGGTCGGCCAGGGCCTCTCCCTGGAGCAACGAGATCAGGCTCAGGTCGGTGGCTTCGAGCATATATTCTTTCTCCTGACACTACAGAATGTGGATGGCGTCAGCATACCATGTCTGCGGTCTCACGACAAGCGCGCGCCGCGCCCCAGAAAATGGTACAATCAGGCTACCTATGCATACATGGATCACCAAGCGAGGAGTCACCGGGGCCGGCGGCGGGTGGGCCCGCCCCGGGCCGGGGGCGCACGGCGCGCTCTTCTATTTCGGCTTCTTCGGGGCCGCGGCCGTCTATATGCCGTTTCTCGGTGTCTTCTTCGCCGCGCGGCACCTGTCCGGGAGCGAGATCGGGCTCTTGTCGGCGATCGGGCCGCTCGTGGCGGTCCTGGTCACCCCAGGCCTGGCCGCCCAGGCCGACCGGCGGGGCTGGCGCGTCCGTATGCTGTGTCTGGGGCTGGCGGGGACGGCGATCGGCCTCCTCCTCTTGCCGATCCCCACCTCCTTTGGCGGGCTGGGGCTGATCGTCACACTGCTCGCGCTGGTCGGGAGTCCGGTCGTGCCGCTCGCCGACGGACTGGTCGTCCAACTGGCCGCCCGCCAGGGGCTGGCCTACGGCAAGATGCGGCTCTGGGGCTCGCTCAGCTGGGCGGTCGTGGCGGCGGCCGGGGGCGCCCTCTGGCAGCAATGGGGCGCCGGCCTGATGTTTCCACTGGCGAGCCTGTTGTTGCTGGCCACGATCCTCGTCGCCCGGCGCTTCGAGGAAGAACGCCCCGCGGCCGCCGCGCGCCGGCCGGCACTCTGGCGGGTGCTGCGGGAGCGCCGGCTCCTCACCGCCCTGGCCGCCGCGTTTGGGCTGAGCCTGGCCCTGACGATGGCGATTACGTTCGGGGCGATCTACCTGAACCGCCTGGGCGGGGGGCAGGGGCTGGTGGGGCTGTACGCGGGCGTGATGGCGATTAGCGAGCTGCCGACGATGTTTTGGAGCGAGCGGATCATCCGCCGTCTGGGCGGCCCGGGCACGCTGGTACTGGCCACCACGCTCCTGGGCAGTGCCTATCTCGGCTTGGCCGGCATCGCCGATCCCGGGTGGGTGCTGAGTGCGGCCGTCCTCCAGGGGCTCGGGTTCGGCCTGTTCGCGACCACGACCGTCCGCCTGGTGGCCGACCTGGCGCCGCCCAAATTCGCCGCCACCTACCAGGGGCTGCTGGGCGCCGCCGCGTGGGGTCTGGCCCCCCTGGTTGGGGGCCCGCTGGGCGGCGTCATCTTCGATGCGCGTGGCCCCGTGGCCGTTTTCCTGACGAGCGGGGCGGTGAGCGCGGGGGTCGGGCTCGTGGTCTTCCTGGCCCAACGGAGCGGCCTGTTCGCGGCCCGGCCAGCCGCGCCCACAGGCGCCCCGCCCGCGCCCGTCGAGCTACCGCTGGGTGGCGCGTAGGGGAAAGGATATCCGCCGGAAGCTCGGGGCCAGGGATTCGAACCCCAATTCGCGGATCCAAAGTCCGCCGTCCTACCGTTGGACGAACCCCGAAGAGAAAGCCAACCCGCCGCGGGCTGCTCGGTGGGTGCAGCGGGTATTACTGTGCCGGCTCCCCATATCTATTATACGCCCGGGCGGTGGGGGGCAGAATTGGCGCAGGACCGATCTGCCTCCATCTGGAGATGGATTATCTCAGCATAGGTCTTGACTCTGACGTTACGTCACGCTTTATAGTCGGATGCGGGCGGCACCCGCTGCCGCCCGCATCTCCGCCACAACTGGGTGGCGGAGCGACGAAGCGAAAGGACGGCTACCGATGACCACGTTTATTGTCCACGATACCCCCGCGATCCTGCGCCAGATCGCGGCCCTGCCCGCCGCGCAGCAAGATCCCGCCCTTCAGGAGCAGGTGATCGCCCCCTTTGCCGGGATGTTCGCCATGATGCGCCGGGGGCAGCCCGCGGCCGATGGCGCGGGCGACCTGGCCACCGCCCGCGGCTGGCAAATGGCGCCGCCCGCGGACCCCGCGCCGGCCTACCTGGCCGCCCTCGACCGGCTGGCGACCGCCGGCCTGCCGGCCCGCGCCCAGGCCGCCCTCACCACGGCGGATCAGGCGTTCGCCGCCGCGGGCGTGGCCACGCGGATCGAGACTGTGCAGGTCGGGATCTTCCCGTTCTATCCGGACAACCCCCAGATCGCCCGCACCTATGGCTATACCGGGTTCGGCGCCATCCCCGGCTACCTCGTGCTCACGCTCTGGCCGGATGACTACACGATCCCGCGCGTCCCCGCGCTCGCGGCCCACGAGTTTCATCACCAGGTGCGCTTCCAGCACCAGCCCTTATGGCCGCAGGTCCGCCTGGTCGACTACCTGGTGGCGGAGGGGCTCGCCGAATCCTTCGCGGGCGCGCTGTACGGGGAGGCCCTGATCCACCCCTGTATCGGCAATCACAGCCCGGAGGCGCTGGCCCAGGCCAAACGCCAGATCGGGGCGGCCCTCGACGCGCAGGGCTTTGACGTCGTGCGCGGCTACATCTTCGGGGACGACATCGCGGCGGAGATGGGCTTGCCCACGGCGGGCGTGCCACCCTTCGGCGGCTATGCGATCGGCTACCAGCTCGTCCAGGCCTATCTGCGCTACACCGGTTGTTCGGCCGCCGCGGCGACCGTGACGCCCAGCGCCGAGATCCTGGCCGCGGCTCACTTTTTCTAAGGGTACTGGCGGGGGGTCAGGGCGCCAGCAGCGGGCCGATCGCTTGCGTGAGCTGCTGCTCGGTCGCGACCACCGTGCCCCCTTCGCTGAGCAACGGGCCGGGCGCCTGCTCCCAGCGGGCGTCCGGGCCGAACAGCAGGTAATGATCCCAGAGGATGGTGCTATCGCCCACTAACTGCTGGCCCAGCCAACTGCCGACCTGCCGTTGCGCATCCCAATAATGGGTCACCCGCTGGTCGGCCAACAGCGTGCTGTCCCACCCGCCCCGCGAATCCCCCCAGAGCATATTGAACCAGACGGCGTACACCCGCAGCTTGGCTGTGGGGTGCGCCGCTAAGATGTCGTGTTGCACCGAACTGGCGCCGGCCCGACAGACCCCTCAGGTCGGCGACAACAGCAAGATCAGACGGGGTGTCCCCACATCCTGGTTGAAGCGCGCTTGCAAGGCCGGGACGCCGGTCAGATCCGTCAGCGCCACGCCCGGGGCCGAGCCGTGCGGGTGCTCCAGCAGGGGCTTGACGCCGAACAGCAACACGCCGGCGACCCCGACCACAAACGCCACCTGTAACCCCAGGCTCTTGAACAGCGCCAACCTCTTCAGCATCGGCAACCTCCGCGGTCTACGCCGGGTGGGCCCCTGCGGGCCGGCGCCCAAGCCCTGGCCGGCTCCAGCGAGTCGCCCCTCGATCCGCATCCCCAGTATACCACACCGGCCGCTTCCCTTCCATCACAGGCGCGGCGCCGGGCCGTTATAATGACCCGGCCACCCACACATCAGGAGGAACCATCTGTGCGCGATATCCCACCCCCGCCCCTCGACCGGGTCGTATCGGCCGACGGCACGCCCCTCGCCTTCACCCGCCACGGCCAGGGGCCGAGTCTGCTCCTCGTCCATGGCGCCACCGTCGATCGCCAGGCCTGGCAGTTCCTGACGCCGCACTTGCAGGACCACTTTGCCGTCTACGCCCTCGACCGCCGCGGCCGCGGCGCCAGCGGCGACACGCCCCCCTATGCCGTCGAGCGCGAGATCGAGGATCTCCAGGCGGTCCTCACCGCGCTGCCCGGCCCGGTCCACCTCTTCGGCCATTCGAGCGGGGCCGTGCTGGCCCTGGAAACCGCGCGCCGGGCCGCCCCGGGGCAGATCCCCCGGCTGCTGCTCTACGAGCCGCCGCTCTTCCCCGATCTCCCGCGCCTGCCCCCCGGCCACGCCGCGGAACTGGCCGCCCTGCTGGCCGCTGGGAACCACGACCGCGCGCTGCGCACCTTCCTGGGCGCTGGCCCCCCCGGCCTGAGCCCGGCCGCGATCGACCAGATGGCCGCCAGCCCGCGCTGGGGCCGCACCCTCGCCCTCGCCCATACGCTGCCCTACGATGCCCGCATCGTCGGCGAGTATGACCTGCGCCCGGAGCGGCTGGCCGGCCGCACCCGGCCCAGCGCCCTGCTCCTCGGCGAAACCAGCCCGCCCCGCCAGCGCGCCGCCGTCGAAGCCACCGCCGCCGCGCTGCCCGGCAGCCAGATCATCATCCTCCCCGGCCAGGAGCACGTGGCGATGGTGACCGCCCCGGAGCTGCTCGCCGCCGTGATAATCCGCTTCTGCAGGGCCCCCGATTAGCCGCCGGGCGGCCACCGGCCGGGAGCGCCGGCGGGGTCTTCGCCATAGGTGACGCCGCCGTCCGGGCGGGGGGTCCACCATTGGCAGTGCGGGCGCAAGGGACAGAAGAGGCAGACCGGCTTGTACGGGGTGCAGACCTGGGCGCCGAAGTCCATGAGAGCCTGGTTGAAGAGATAGCCGTGGCCGGGGGGGATCAGGGCGGCGGCCAGCGCCCAGAGCCGCTTTTCGCGCAGGGCGGCGGGCGGCCGGCCGGCATGCAGGTTGAACAGGCGGCCGAGCAAGCGGTCGACGTTGGTGTCGACGATCGGCGCATCCTGCTGAAAGGCAAAGCTCAGGATGGCCCCGGCCGTATAGCGCCCGATACCGGGCAGGGCGAGTAACCCGGGCAGCGTATCCGGCAGCTGCCCGCCGAGATCGGCGGTGACGATCGTCGCAATGCGGTGCAGCCACTCCCCGCGAATATGGTAGCCGAGCGGGTCGGTGACCGCCTTGACTGCGGCCAGCGGCGCGGCGGCCAGGGCGGCAAACGTCGGCCAGCGGGCCAGGAAGGCCTCATAGACCGGGAGAACGGTCGCTACCTGGGTCTGCTGGAGCAAAATCTCCGAGACGAGAATGGCATACGGGTCGGTGGTGCGCCGCCACGGCAGGTCCCGGCCGGTCGCGATATACCAGCCGATCAGGCCGCGCTGCACGGCCTGCTGCAGATCAGGGTCAATATACGCGCGCATAGGCTCATTATACCCGCTGGCGGGCCGTTGCGCCCGGCGCGGGGCCGCCGGCCGGGCCACCGCCGGCCGGGGGTCCTGGGTGGAATAGGAGAAAAGTACCAGCCGATCCGCCGGAAATTCAACCTTACCGTACCTATCTAATCGGGCGGCTGGGACGTTATAAGAGATGCAGAACAGAGATCTGGATCGGGCGGGCCGGTTGCACGCCCGGCGCGATCGCATCTCGCCAAGCTGGGAGCGGCCCAGACCAGCCGGGCGGGTCCCGATACTCGCAGGAGGTAGCATTTGATGAAAGCAACGCAACGCTCCAAGGTTGCCACACTCCTACGGCTGGGCGTGCCCCTGCTGATGTTGAGTATGTTGCTGATCGTGCCCGCGTTCAGCGGGGGAAATCGCGTGGCCGGCGCCGGCCTCAGCGCCCCCCTCGCCGCCCCCGCCGCCGACAAAGGTGGACACGGTGCGGGGCAGGGCCAGGGTCAGGACGAGAATAACCAGGGCACGGACCAGCAAGGGGGTGACCAGGGCGCGAACGGCCAGCACGGCAACGGCGGCCAGCACAGCAACAGCGGCCAGCACGGCAACGGCGGCCAGCACGGCAACGGCGGCCAGCACGGCAAC
>DATGEF010000461.1:0-3412 GCA_035310405.1 Chloroflexia bacterium
CCGTCACCGTCGAAGAACTCAACCAGACCGCCGTGCAGATCGCCGATGCCGCTGCCTCCGTCGCCGCCGCCGCCGAACAAGCCCTCGTCTCCGCCTCTCGCGGCCAGGAAGCCGTGCGCGATAGCATCATCGGCATGGCCATGATCCGCTCCCGCGTCAACGACATCACCAGCCGCATTTTGGCCCTCTCCGCCCAGAGCCAGCGCATCAGCGAGATCATCGACGTCATCGACGAGATGGCCGCGCGCACCCACATCCTGGCCCTCAACGCCGCCGTGGAGAGCGCCAGCGCGGGGGGCGAAGCGGGGGAGCGCTTCGGGGTCGTGGCTTCGGAGGTCAAGAAGCTGGCCCAGCGCTCGGCCGGGGCGACGCGGGAGGTGCGCACGGTCATCGCCCAGGTGCAGGCCGCGACCAACGCCGCGGTCATGGCCACCGAGGACGGGCTCAAGGAGACCGAGAAGGGCGTGCAGTTGGCGCACCAATCGGGGGACGCCAACGAGGACATTATCCAGCAGGTGGAGCGCACGGCGCAATTGACGAACGCGATCAGCCTGGCGACGCAGCAGCAGCGCACGGCGAGCGAGCAGGTGGTGGCAACGATGCGCGAGATCGCGCAAGTCACCCGCCATGCGGCGTCCGGCAGCCATCAGGCCTTCGAGGCGGCCGATCACCTGGCGACGATCGCCCGCGAGCTACGGGCCTTTGCGCAGGATTTCCAGATCGAGGGCGAGGCCAGCGAGCCGGCGCCCCCGGGCGCCATCCGGGCCGCCCGGCCCCCGCGGCCGGTGCCCGCTGAAAGTTAGCTGATCCGGACCACAGGAGGCAAGGCATGGACCCCATCCACCCGACCCGTCACTATGGCGCACTGTTGCTGCTGGGGAGCCTGTTACTCGTCGCGTGCGGGCCGGATGCCGCCAGCACGCCGACCGCCGTCGCCCCGACCGCCACCGCCCCGCCGGCCCCGACCGCGGCGGCGACCAGCCCGGCCACCGGGAAGGTCACGAAAATCGGCCTGGTCACCGACGTCGGCCACGTCGACGATAAAGGCTACCAGCAAGCGATCTGGACCGGCGTGCAGCAAGCCGCCAAAGACCTGGGCGCACAGGCGGTGTATATTGAGACGGCCAACCCGACCGACTTCAGCGCCAATATCGAGCAAATGGTCAGCCAGGGCGCCGACCCCGTCGTGACCTCCGGCTTCTCGCTGGGGGCGGCCACCGAGGCCGCCGCCCGCAAGCACCCCACGGTGCAATTCATCGGCATCGACCAGGCGATCGACGCCAGCAGCACGGCCGCGCAGCTGAATAATTATGCCGGGTTGATTTTTGAAGAAGACAAAGCCGGGTTCCTGGCCGGGGCCCTCGCCGCCCAGATGACCAAGACCAATAATGTCGGGGCGATTTTAGGGACGGATGTCATCCCGGCCCTGTGGCGGTTCGGCGAGGGATTCCGCGCGGGGGCGCAATATATCCAGCCGCCGATCGCCCTGCAGATCATGTATCATAGCGATGTCGATATCAGCAAGACCTTCAGCGACCCAGCCTGGGGCAAAACAACGGCCCTGGCAATGATCACGAAGGGCGCCGACGTGATCTTCGGGGCGGCCGGCAACACGAGCACCGGGGCCCTACAGGCCTGTGCCGAGCAGCGCCAGCAGGGGAAGATGGTCTACGCCATTGGGGTGGATGTCGATCAGTATTACACGGTGCCCGAAGCCGGCCCAGCGCTGCTGTCCAGCGCCCAAAAGCTGCTGGCGCCCGGCGTGGCCAAGCTGATCCATGCGGCCGCGGATGGCACATTCAAAGGCGGGATCAACGTTGGCGAGGTGGGATTGGCCCCCTTCCATGAGTTTGACGCCCAGGTGCCGGCCGCGGTCAAGACCCGGATGCAGGAGATCGTCCAGGGCTTGCGCGACGGCACGATCAAGACGAAGGTCCCGCCGGCGAAGCCGTAAGGCGGGCGGGCGGGACCCACCAGCGAGAGATAGAGAGGGCTGACATGGTCGAGGATACGTTACCGGACTCCCAGGGTGCAGCGACGACGGCACGCGCCCACCAGCTCGGCGTTTGGCTGGTGGGGGAACTCGGCCCGGCGTTGCGTGGGCGGTTGCAGACCCAGCAGCAGTTACGGCAGGCCGTCGAGCACGCGCTCCTCCCCGACGGCCCGCTCGCCGACCCGGCCGGCCAGGCGTTCGCCGCCGAGATCCTGCACCTGCTCGCCCTGGAGCAACCCCCGACGATGCCGCCCGTGGCGCCTACGCCGGCCGATGGGCCGCGGCGCCGGCGTGCCGTCGTGTAAGGGCCAGAAGCGGTCGGGCGGCCCCGCCCATTTTTGGTATAATGCGCCAGGTCTGATCCGCGACCCGTACCCAACCCGTAACCGACACGAAGGAGGAACGCGCGCCCGCCCGGCGACCCCGGGCGACGCGCGAGGGCCATGACTGAGCAATTGCCACCGGAACGCACCGCGCGCTATGATCCGGCCACGCTGGAGGCCCACTGGCAGCAGCAGTGGGACGCCAGCGGCCTGGACCGCATCGATCTGCAGGATCACACCCGGCCGCCCTATTATTTCCTGACCATGCTGCCCTACCCGAGCGGCAACCTGCATATCGGCCATTGGTTCACGATGGCGCCCAGCGACACCCGCGCCCGCTACCTGCGCATGTGCGGCAAGCAGGTCTTCTACCCGATCGGCTTTGACGCCTTTGGGCTGCCAGCCGAGAACGCCGCCATCAAGCGCAACATCCACCCCAAGCAATGGACCTACGCCAATATCGCCAACATGCGCCAGCAGTTCCGCACGATGGGCGCGATCTTTCCCTGGGACCACGAGGTCGTCACCTGCGACCCGGAGTATTACCGCTGGAACCAGTGGTTCTTTATCCAGTTCTATAAGCGGGGCCTCGCCTATCGCAAATTCGCGCCGGTCGACTGGTGCCCGTCGTGCAACACCACGCTGGCGCGCGAGCAGGTGGTCGGCGACGACCGTCGCTGCGAGCGCTGCGACACGCCGGTGATCAAGAAGGACCTCTTCCAGTGGCTCTTCAAGATCACGGAGTATGCCGAGGAGCTGCTCGACTTCCGCCAGCTCCAGTGGCCCGAGCGCGTCCAACTGCTGCAGCGCAACTGGATCGGCCGCAGCACGGGCGCCGAGATCGTCTTCTCGGTGGATCGCGGCGCGGAGGGCCCCCCGGCGGAGATCCGGGTCTTCACCACGCGGCCCGATACGCTCTGGGGCGCGACCTTCCTGGTCCTCGCGCCCGAGCACCCGCTCGTGGCCGAGCTGACTACGCCGGCCGAGCAGGCGGCGGTCGCCGCCTATGTGCTGCAGGCCGGACGGCAGAGCGAGATCGAGCGGCTGGCCGAGGATCGGGAAAAGACCGGCGTGCCGACGGGCGCCACGGCCCGCA
>DATGEF010000462.1:0-2965 GCA_035310405.1 Chloroflexia bacterium
CTACTGCAATTGTCGCTGGCCCTGTGCGGCTGGTGTCGTGCTGCCTCCCGCTGTAGATAAGGGGGGCGCCGAATTGCGCCCCTCGCCGGAGAGTATAGCAAAGCCTGGGCCAGGAATCAAGGGACAGTTGTCCCCACTAGCCAGCCGCGAGCAGCCCGGCCAGGGCGAGGGGGCCGGCCAGGCTGAGGCCGAACAGGGTGGCGTAGGGCAGGTGCCAGCGCAGGCGGGCGACGGTGGGACGCCGGGGGCGGTGGGGCACCGCGGGCGCGGCCAGTTCCGGCCAGAGCTGCGGCTGCCAGCGGTCGAGGTGCGTGGGCCAGCGCAGCGCGGCCAGGATCTCGGCCCGTGCCGTGCGCTCGCGCTGGGCGGCGGCGGTCCAGTGGCCGAAGGCGGCCAGCGCGGGCAGGTGGGTCAGGCCCAGGGCGCCGAACAGGAGCGCCCAATACCCCGCGCCCGGCAGCCCGGCGGCGGGCGCGAGCCCGGCCAACCCCAGCAGCCGGGCGTAGACCCCGGCCAGGCCGGCGTTGGCCGCCACCACGGCCGCCATCAGCAGCAGCGGCAGACTCCACCATACGATCACCACGGTTTTGCTCTGTGTCTGGTTCATAAAGGCTCCTGTCTAGCGGTCAGCGGTCAGCGATCAGCAGTCAGCAGTCAGCCTAAGTTAGAGTTACATGGTCGGTCGGGGGCGGGGGCCAAAGACGGGCACTAAAGTGCCTACTACGAACGGATCCCGGCGTGGGTACGTGCCGGTTCGTAGTAGGCGCTTTAGCGCCCCCCGGGCCACCCCCGGACCTACTTTCCCCACCGCGTAACCTCTGTAACTTAGACACTATCTTTGTCGTTGTTGTCGCGGCGGGACTGGCCCATGGCGGCCAACCTAATACAAAGATAGTGTATTTTATTAGCAAATCAAGCAAGATCTGTCATTCTGAGCGCAGCGAAGAATCTGTTGGGGCGCGTAACCGCTACTAGGCGCGCCGTGGGCAGACGCGACCGGGCGGCGGGCGGTGGACGGGTGGGCGGCAAGCGCGACTCAAGCGACATATCCTGCTGCTATCTTAGCAGATCTTGCGCAGTTTGTCAAGCAAAACACCAGTTTGCGAAACTGCGCAAATGCTTGCACGTCCGGCCGAAATGGCGTATAATAGAGAGGAACTAGAAAGGCCACTTCATGGACGCCGACAACCAGGCCACGGACTTTGGACTCTACTTGCGCGAGCTGCGGCGGGTGCGGCGGCTGACCCTGCGCGAGGTCGAGGAGCAGAGCGGCGTGTCGAACAGCTACCTGAGCCAGGTAGAGAACGGCCATATCCGGCAGCCGTCGCCCCATGTCTTGCAGAAGCTGGCCGGGGTCTATAGTGTGCCCTACGAGGGCCTGATGGCCCGGGCCGGGTACATTCGCCCGGGCGGCGGGCCGCCGGCCGCCGCGCCCGCGGTCCGCGAGGCGCCGCCCGGCTATGCCGCGCCCGCCCCGCCCGCGCAGCCGGGCTGGGCCTTCAGTATCCCCGGCGACCTCTCGGCCGAGGAAGAAGTCGAGCTGCAGAATTTCCTGCAATACCTGAAGTTCAAGCGCCAGGCCCACAGCTAAGCGGCCCCGTTTTCCGTTTTCTATCGCATGAGTGATCCCCCGCCCGCGGATGGGGCGCTGACGCCGATCGACCGGCCGGCGGTGCTCGCCGTGGCCGCCGCGCTGCTGGCCCGCGCCGGCATCGCGACGCCGCCCACCCCCGTCGCGACCCTGCTCGCCGCGAGCGGCCTGGAGACGGACCAGTTTGCCTTCACCGACCCCTACAGCGAGCGCGGCCTGCCCGTGCCGCTCCAGCAGGCGCGCGCCGACCTGCGGCCCCTGGTGCGCGGCATGGTCGACGTGGCCGGGCGGGTGGTCTATACCCACCGCATGCTGCATCCGGCCCAGCGCCGCTTTGTCGCCTTCCACGAGCTGGGCCACTACCTGCTGCCCTGGCACCACAGCCTGCTCCAGTGTTGCTCGGAGTCGGACCTCAGCCCGGCCGCGCGCCAGGCCTGGGAGCGCGAAGCCAACCTGTTCGCCGGGGCCTGCCTGTTCCAGGGGGCGCGGTTCGCGCAAGACGCCGCCCGGCCCCGCTTCGGCTGGCCCGCGGTGCGTGCCCTGGCGCAGCGCTATGAGGCCTCCCTGGAGGCCGCCGCGCGCCAGTTCGTGCAGGCCCGGGGCGAGCCGGCCGCCCTGCTGGTCGCCGGCCTGCGGCCGGAGGTCGCCGGCAGCCAGCTGGCCACGAGCGGCGAGCCGTTGCTCGCCGTGCGCTACGCGGTTGCGTCCCCGGCCTGGTGGGCGCGGCACGGGCGGGCCACTCTGCCGGCCCCCGGGACGCTGCTGCCCTGGTCCCACCCGGCGACGCCGGTGCTGCTTGCGGCCCGGCGCGCCGTGCTCAGCACGGCGCTGGACGGGCTGCTGGGGACGGCGCCGGCCCTGCCCCTGCGGGCGGAGCTGCTCTGCAACGGCTATGATGTGCTGGTGCTGGCGGTGCCCGCGCCAGGGTGGGGTCAGGACTCGAAGGGGGCCGGGTACGACAGGGGCTCGGGCGAGGGCCGCCGCGTGGGCGGGCCGCCGAAGGGCGGCGGGTAGGCGAGCTCGGCTGGGTCCCCGGGCGCGGCGGGGACGCTCGGGGCGCCGGGCGGCGTATAGGCGATCGCCAGGGGGACAGGAGCATCCCCCTCGACCAGCGGGGCGGGTGGCGGGGGCAGGCGGGCCGGCGGATCGAGGCGCACCGCGTCCTGGACCGAGTCTTTGACCGTCTCCCCGACCTGGAGCGCCTCTTGCCACATGCTCGTCGCTTCGCTGGTCAGGCTACGGATCTCGCGCACCCAGCCGCCGACCGTGCGGGCCGCCTCGGGCAGCTTATCCGGCCCCAGGAAAATCAGCGCCACGACCAGGATCATGATCATCTCGGGCACGCCGACGCCAAATACCTCAAACCCCATCTGC
>DATGEF010000463.1:0-2337 GCA_035310405.1 Chloroflexia bacterium
GCCTGGGGCACGAAGGACACCATATGGACCCCGAAATCGAGCTCACGATCATGGGGGAGCGGGAGAGTGCTGGCCATATCCAGGCACTCCTCGACCAGTTTACCGCCGAGCAGCAGATCCCGGTCCGCTTGCGCGTCCTCAGCTGGGACACCGCCTGGAGCGATCTCGTCAAGATCGGGCGCGCCGGGGCCGGCCCCGATGTGTCCGAAATCGGCAGTACCTGGGTCGGCGATCTCGTCGCCATGCGTGCCGTGCATCCCTTTACGGACGCCGAGATCGCCGAGCTCGGCACCGCCGACGCCTTCCTCCCCGTCGCCTGGCACGGCACGCACCTGGCCGGCGAAACGCAGCCCTGGGCGATCCCCTGGCTCGCCGGGGCGCGCCTGCTGATCTTCCGCCACAATCTGCTGGAGCGCGCTGGGGTCGACGCGCTGACGGCCTTCCAGACCGCCAACCAGGTCGATCTCACCCTGGCCCGGCTACAGGCCAGCGGCGTGCGGGTGCCCTGGACCGTGCCCACCGGCACCACCCATGCCAGTCTGCTGAACATCGCCAGCTGGGTGTGGGGCGGGGGGGGCGAGTTTGTGACCCCCGACGGCCGCCACTGTCTCTTCAGCCAGCCGCAGGCGCGGGCCGGGATGCGCGCCTATTTTGCCCTGGGCCGCTACCTGACTCCGGCCGTGCGCCATCTCGCGCGCCTGGAGCCGGATGAGCAGTTCTTGCGCGACCCCGAAACGGCGGCGACGCTCAGCGGCCCTTGGCTCTTTCTGGCCGCCCGCACCCGCGGTACCCCCGACCTGGCAACGCACCTCGGCGTGGCCCTTCCGCCCGGCCCCTCCTTCGTCGGTGGCTCCAACCTGATCATCTGGAATCATACCCGCCAGCCCGCCGCCGCGTTACGCTTGATCCATTTCCTGACCCAGCCGGCGGCCCAGGTGATCTATAGCCAGCGTATGGGCCTGCTACCGGCCCGGCTAGACGCGCTGGCGGGCCCCCCATTCGCCGGCGATCCGCTCTGGCAGCAGACCATCCAGGGCGTGCGCACAGGGCGGTCCTTCCCGGTCATCCGGGCCTGGGGGCTGCTGGAGTACCGGCTGACGGCGACCCTGGGCACGCTGTGGGCGGAAACGCTGGCCAACCCCAGCCTGGACCTCGACGCGGCGCTCGCCCAGCATCTGCAAACACTCGCCCAGCGCATTGATCCGATACTGGGCCAGGACTAGCCGATCTCCTCCGCTGGACTCGTGACCGGCTGGCGGCTGGCGACGACGAGGACTCCGAGCCCGAGGGCCGTGATCACGGCGGCGGCGGGGAACACGGCGAAGAGACTCACCTGGGTCACCAGGCTGCCGAGGGCCGGGCCGACCGCATAACCGAGATTGACCGGCAGATAGGCGAAGGACATGACGCGCCCGCGGTCCGCGGGCGCGGCCGACTCGGAGAGAACGCTGAAGGAGATGGAGAAGAAGCCCGACACGACCCCGTTGAGAATCGCCCAGGCGATCCCGAACGTCACGAGGTCGCCGGCGAAGGCGGGCAGGGGCCAGAGCACGACAGAGGTTCCCGCGCTGACGAAGAGGATGCGCCAGTGCCCGAAGCGATCGGCCAACGCGCCGAGAATCGGGCTGACCACGATCGTGACCAACCCGCCCGCCCCCAGCACCAGGCCCACCGCCGTGGCCGGGTTGGGGCCGTGATATAAGGCCCCGACGACCAGGGTGATATAGGTGAACGCCAGCATCCAGCCGGCGAACAGCAGGAACAGCGCCGGGAAGAGGGTCCGCAGGCGGGGCGACCGCCCGATGAGGCCGACCGAGCCCAGGGCCATCGAGAGGATGCCGCCACGATCGGTGCCCTGGTACGTATCATGATAGCCGAAGGTCATACCCAGGATCACGAGGAGCATCAGCCCGATATCGATCGTCAGTAGCGCCGGGAAGCCCCAGAGATCGACGATCGGGCCGCCGACGAGGGGGCCGGCGAACGCGCCCAGCGGCCCCACTCCATTCAGCACCGCAAAGGCGAACCCCAGGCGGGTGGGGGGCACCTGCTCGGCCAGGGTGGTCATCATCAAGCCACTATTGCCGAGCGAGAGGCTCTGGACCGCCCGGCCCAGCACAAAGACCCAGACATTGCCGGCCAGCACCGCCAGGATTCCGGCGAGCAGGTGGGCGACAAACGAGCGCACGATCACCGGCTGGCGGGCATAGCGGTCGGCCAACGCGCCCCAGAACGGCAAGAAGGGGATGCCCACGAAGCTGGAGATCGCGGCGATCGCTCCGGTCCAGCCCGGCACGTCGGCCGGCCGGATGCCCAGGTGCGGCAAGTAGAGCGGCG
>DATGEF010000464.1:0-4702 GCA_035310405.1 Chloroflexia bacterium
AAGCCTGGGCGGCCATCAGCAGGTAGCGTTCTTGTTCTTCACGGCGTAATGGGCGAATTTCCTCGGCCACGGGGTCTCTCCTATCGCAAAACGGGCGTCTGGCCCGTCGCCTGTTCAATGGCCCGGCCGAGCCCGGCGATCAGGTCGGCGATCCGGGGGTTCTTCAGAGCATCGTTTCGCCAGATCTGTATAGTATAGGTGGGCCCTGCGTCGTGCAGCGTAAAGGTGAAGGCGCCTTCGTCCGGCACCGGCTGGCGCGTCGAAGACTCCAGGTGGGGCACGTCGGCGGCCTGAATCAGCTCCCAGAGCGGGCCGGCCGTCGCGGCGGGCAACGCGACCGCGCCGTAGTCCGTGATCTGGCCCGCCCGGTTGTGGGTCAGGGTGACGGTGCCGGCGCGGTCGAGCGTGAGCGCCCATTGGCCGTACGGCGAGAAGTAGGCGGGGCCGCCGCTGTCGAACTTGAAGACGCCCTGGCTCGCCGGATCAGTGACCACGCCTCACCCACCCGCGGGCGGGCTCGTGCAGTACGGGCCCTGGCAATCGGCGTGCCAGATCTCACCAGCGCGGACCGGCCAGCCCAGGGAGACCAGCGCGGCCCGGATGGAGCAGAGCGGCAGCCCCACGACGGCGGTATAGCAGCCCTCGACGCGTTTGACGAGGTTCACGCCGAGCCCCTGGACCGCGTAGGCGCCGGCTTTGTCCAGGGGCTCGCGGCTGCGGATATACCAATCGATCACGTTTTCGCTGTAGTCGCCCATTTGCACCAGGCTACTGACATAGCCGTAGCGGGCCGTGCTCACATCCCGGGGGCCCTCCGCCGTCTGGCGGGCCAGGACCAGGGCCCAGCCGCTCACGACCATGTGGGAGCGGCGGGCCAGCCGCCGCAGCATCGTGCGCGCCTCGGCGGCATCCCGCGGCTTGCCCAGGACGTCCTGATCCACGACGACGATCGTATCGGCGCCCAGGATCAGGGCATCCCGGCCCCCCGCGGTGGCCTGCGGGACCACGGCCTGGGCCTTGCGCCAGGCCCAGAGGATCGGGTTCGAGTCGGGCGCCACGTCGTAGGGCGCGGGCAGCTTGATCGTCGGGAAGTCGCGGTACGGCTGGTTCCAGGGATTCTCCTCGGCCCCCGAGGCGATGATCTCGAAGGGCGCGGTCAGGCGGGTGAGCAGCTCTTTGCGGCGGGGCGAGGCCGAGGCCAGCACCAGGCGCGGCGGGGCAGCAGGCATCAGGAGTCCTCCGCGGGCAAGGCGGGCGCACTGTCGACGTCCAGCCCCGCTTCGTCGTTCAGTTGCCAGCGCAGCCAGGCCTCGACGAAAGGATCGAGCTCGCCGTTGAGCACGGCTTCGGTGTTGCTGGTCTCATAGCCGGTGCGCAGGTCCTTGACCATCTTATACGGGTGCAGCACATAGTTCAGGATCTGGCTGCCCCAGCCGACGTCGACATGCTTGCCTTTGATCCGCGCCGTCTCCTCGGCGCGCTTACGGACCTCGATCTCCCAGAGCCGGGCGCGCAAGATGCGCAGGGCAAATTCGCGGTTCTGCAGCTGCGAGCGCTCGTTCTGGCAGGTCGCGACAATGCCGGTCGGGATATGGGTCAGGCGCACCGCGGTCGAGTTTTTCTGCACGTTCTGGCCGCCGGCGCCCGCCGAGCGATAGACGTCCATCTTGATCTCGTCCGGGTTGATCTGGACCTCGATATCGTCCTCGATTTCGGGCATGACTTCGATCAGGGCGAACGACGTGTGCCGCCGGCCGGAGGAGTCGAACGGCGAGATACGCACCAGGCGATGCACCCCGGCCAGGAAGCGGCTGTAGCCGAAGGCGTTGAGCCCGCGCACGGCCAGGGTGACACTCTTGATCCCCGCCTCGTCGCCTTCCATGAGATCGAGGATCTCGGGCTTCCAATTGCGCAACTCGGCCCAGCGGGTGACCTCGCGCAGCAACATCTCGACCCAGTCCTGGGCTTCGGTGCCGCCCTCGCGGGCGAAGATGGAGACGAAGGCGTTGCGCGAATCATAGCGCCCGCTGAGGACCAGGTCCAGCTCCAGCTTATCGAAGCGGGCCAGCAGCCGCTCGGTGTCGGCGCCGACCTCGGTCAGCACCTCGGCGTTATTCTCGGCCTCGGCCAGGAGATAGAGGTCCCGCAGGTCGCGGGCCTGGGCCGCCACGCCGCGCCAGAGGTCGACATGCTCCTGCAGGGCGTTGCGCCGCTGCATGACGGCTTGCGCGGTCGGGGCATCCTCCCAGAAGGTCGGGGCCAGCGTGCGGCGATCTAGCTCGGTAATTTCCTGTGCTTTACCGGCCAGGTCAAAGACGCACCTCAATTTCCTGGATGCGCTGGTTCATTTCGTTGAGGGTATCGATAATGCTTTCGTGGGTCAACAGGGCCATGAGTAATCTCCTTCCCGGTATACGTCACGTGCAGTATACCACCGGCACCGCGGCCGGTGCAACCGGGTGCGCGCAGCGGCGCCCGCCGCGTGTTATAATAAGTCGGAGTCAAGTCTTGGGCCAGCCTTCCACCGCCGACCGGCCGGGGATACCCACCGGACACAGGCCACCAGTCGAAAGGATTTCCGATCGTGAAATGTCCGCATTGTAAAGAGCCGTTTGAGGAGGCCCTCTGGAAAACCCAGGAGATTGGGCTCTCCGACGTCCGCATGGTGATCGTCTATTGCCCCAACTGTAAAATCGTCCTCTCGATCTTCAATCTCGATATCGCCTTTACCAGCCTCAACCAGATCGCCGATACCCTGAGTACGGTGACGCAGCGCCTCGAGTCGATGGCCGCGGAGCGGCACAAGCCCGCGTAACCCCCATGGGGTGGCGATCGGCGGGGCCAGGGAGGCGGGCGCCGGCCGGGCCCCGCGCGAGGGACTAAGACGGCGAGTCCGGGCTTAGCGCCGTCGTGAGAATCTGCCGCGCCTGGCGGGTGACGGGGCGGGCTGCCTCGTCGCAGTTCCCCAGCACCACGAAGGTGAGGTCCTGCTCCGGGTACATGTCGAACCAGGCGCTGATCCCCGGCCCCCCGCCGTTGTGCCCGACGATGCGCACCCCGTTCACCCGCTGGTCGCCAAAGCCATAGGCGTATTGCACGCCCGGTTGGCCGGGCGCGGTGGGCAGCGGCGTGGCGACCTTCCCCGCCAGCAGAGTCGCCGTCATCGCGGCGTCCAGGAGCCGGTGCCCACGCAAAGCCAGGCTGAACTGGAGCAGGTCGCCCGCGGTCGCGTACCCTCCGCCCGCGGGGCTGCCGCGTCCCGCGAGCCAGTCAGCCGTATCCTGGCCCTTGCTGTAGCCGCGCGCCAGATTGGGGATCGCCTCGTCGCGGCCATAGGAGTCGCTATCCCGCATGCCCGCCGGCGCATAGATCTGCCGGCGCACATAGTCATAGTAGCTTTGCCCGGCGACGGTTTCGACGATCGCGCCGAGCACGACGTACCCAGCGTTGCTATACGCCCATTGGCTCCCGGGCGGGAAGGCCAGCGGCTGGCCGGCCACGAAGGGCAGGAGATCGGCCACGGTGCATAGGGTCGCGTGAGTGGCCTGGTATTGCGGGTCGTCGAGGTAGTCGCGCAGGCCGGAGGTATGCGTGAGCAACTGGTGGATCGTCACCTGCGCGGCCACGTCGGCCGGCCAGCCGGGGAGATACTGCCCGATGGTATCCGCAAACGCCAGCCGGCCATGCTCGGCCAGTTGGGCGATGGCGACCGCCGTGAACATCTTGTTCAGGGAGCCGATATTGAATTTGGTATCCAGAGTGTTGCGCCGTTGGCCCGCCTGATCCGCCCAGCCATGCGCCACGGCGAAGATCGGCGTGGCGGCCTGGGCCACCAGCACGCTACCCGAGAAGCGATCCGCTGCGGCTAATTGGGCCAGGAACTGCGCGAAAGGCCCGCCCGACCCCAGGTCAGGCGGCAGGGCAAAGGCGCGGTTGCTCATAAGGGTGCTCCTGCGGTCAATTGCGATCCGCTGCACAAGGTCCCTCCAGTATAAAGGGGAACGCAACGCCGCGGCAAACAGAATCACGGCGCCGCCGGGGCACAGCCCGCGCTGCGGATCACATTGAACACGATTTTACAGACCTGGCCGCGGGTCGCGCTGGCGCCGGGGTGGAAATAGGGGCGGTTCTGGCTATCACAGGGCTCGCCTGGGCCCCCACAGGCATAGCCGGACAGCGCGCCGTGACACACGGCGGTCTCGATGGCGCTATAGAGGGCATAATTCGCGGGCACGTCGGCGAAAGTGGGCGTGACCGGCGTGATCAGCGGCCACCCGGCCGCACCCGCGCTCATTTTGGCGACCTGGCCGCGGGTCACCTCGGCAGAGGGACGGAAATAGGGGCGATTCAGGCTATCGCAGGGCTCGCCCACGCCCCCACAGGCGTAGCCCGAGATCATATGCTCCTTGGCGGCCGTCTCGATCACCGCATAGAAAGGCTGCGTGTCGGGCACGTCGGCAAAGGTTTGGGGATGCCCGGTAAAAGGCGTGATATTGAACGCCGTGACCAGGATCTTCGCCAGGTGCGCCCGCGTGGTCAGGTTATAGGGCCGGAAGGTGTTATCGACGTAGCCGCTCACCGCCCCGCTGACCTTCAGGTACGCCACCCCCGCGTAATAGTAGTCGCCCGAGCAGACGTCGACAAAGACACACCCGTCGGCGCCGGGCGGCGTCGGGGTCGGCACCGGGGGGGTCAGCGGCGA
>DATGEF010000465.1:0-8474 GCA_035310405.1 Chloroflexia bacterium
TCAGAGTTTTTCATGCCCTGCCGGGCACCCGCCAGGGATGAAAATGTGGTATCCTCCTTGCGTGGGCGGGCGTAAGAGGACGGTATAGTGTGGTGTTACGAACCTGGCTCAGAGTTAGTTCCCGGATCCCTGGCGGCACCCCCAAGTGCAGCTCCGCCCGTCGGAAGCGCGTAGGTCAGAGTCTGACCCATCAGGGATCTGACGCCCCGCCCCGCTGACCGGACGGGGGACCGCGCGGTCCCCTCAGCAGGAGGTGCGCCATGGACCTGTTGTTTCCCGCCTGTGCGGGGTTGGATGTGCACAAGGATCTGATCGTGGCCTGTGCGGTGCTGACCCCCCCCAGCGGGGCCGCCACCTATCACGAAGCCCAGTTCGGCACCACTACCGCCGAGTTGCTGCGCTTGAGTGATTGGCTCGGCGGCTTGGGGGTCCCGCAGGTGGGCATGGAATCGACCGGGGTCTACTGGAAGCCGATCTACTACATCTTGGAGGGCAGTCTGAGCGTCTGGGTGCTCAACGCCCAGCATGTCAAGAACGTGCCGGGGCGCAAGACCGCTGTTCAAGATGCGCGGTGGGTGAGCGAGTGGTTACGGCATGGCTTGGTGCAGCCGCGTTTCGTGCCCCCGCCGCCGCAACGCGAACTGCGGCTGCTGACGCGGGAACGCACCAACTTCGTGCGCCAACGGGCGACCTTGATCAATCGGGTGCAGAAGCTGCTGGAGGATGCCAATATCAAGCTGGGCAGCGTGGTCAGTGATATGAGCGGGGTGTCGGCGCGGGCGATGCTGGCGGGGTTGCTGGCCGGGCAGGCGACGCCGGCGGAATTAGCGGAGTTGGCGCGCGGGCGGCTGCGCGAGAAGCGCGGGGCGCTGGCGGCGGCCTTAGCGGGGCGCATGCAGCCCGTGCATCGGCTGGTGCTGACGGAGTTACTGGCCCAGATGGACAACCTGGAAGAGACGATTGGGCGGCTGACGAGCGAGATTGAGCGGCGCACGGCGTCCCAAGCGGACATCGTCGCCCAACTCGATGCGATCCCCGGCGTGGGGCGGGGGGTGGTGGAGGGGATCTTGGCGGAGATCGGGACGGACATGGGGGTGTGGGGCAGTGACCGGCGCCTGGCGGCCTGGTGTGGGGTCGCGCCAGGCAATAACGAGAGCGCGGGTAAGCGCCGGTCGGGCAAGACGCGCCCGGGGAACAAATGGGTGCGCACGCTGCTGATCCAGGCGGCCCGCGGCGCGGTGCGCACGAAGGGGAGCTATTTTGCGGCGCAGTATCGGCGCTTGGTGCCGCGCTTGGGCGACAAACGGGCGATCGTGGCGGTGGCGCATGCGATCATCGTGGCGATCTACCACATGCTGGAGCGGGGCACGAAGTACGTGGAGTTAGGAGGGGACTACTTTGTCCAGCGGGCGCCGGCGGCCACGGCCAAGCGGCTGGCGCGGCAGTTGGAGAAGTTAGGGTATACGGTCACGCTGGCCGAGCCGAGTCCCGCGTAAGCGGGTCAGGGTGAGGGTACCCGGCGGCAACGGAGGGGATTCCCCTCCGGCGGGAAGAGGTGTGCCCGCCACGGGGCGCGGGCCGACCGGGGGCCGTATTTTCAGGTCAGTCTGTGGTCGTTCGGATTTGCTTTTGGCTCATTAGGAGGCTAATGAAGCCCACTCGATCCCTCATCTTTTGCTGGGATTCCTTGCTGGAAGTAGTAGTCACTAACGTGGCCCTTTGCGCCGCGCGGCGATCGCATCCGACCACCAGGATGCCCCCATCGTGCGCGGTGCGCGCCCCAGCGGATTCTTCGCTGCGCTCAGAATGACAACTCTTATGTTTTCTGATAATAAAATACACTACCCTGGCATCAATGGGACTCTCTGGGCTAGCCTCGCCAATGCCCGAAAACTAGGATGTGCAAAGTCCTGAGTTGAAAGTGATTTCGTACTTTCGACTCAGGACTTTCGACTCAGGACTGCGCGCTCAGCGCCAGACGCGGATCTGCAGATACTCGCCGGCTTCCGTGCGCTCATAGTGGAAGCCGAGATGCTCGACGATGGGGCGGAAGAGATCGGCAAAGCTGTCGGCTTCCGGCTGAGTCAGCCCGAACAGATCGAGCCCGGCGATGGGGAGCCAGCCGCCGAACGTGGCCGTGGCCTGGCTGGCGTCGCCCGTGAGGGAGTGCAGCTCGGCGCCCGGGGTCAGCAGGTTCAGCGCGATGCGCTCCAGAATCGCGCGGGCGCCCGGCGCCCGCAGCTCTTCCCAGTTGCCGGTCAGACGGCGGCCGATAAAGGTGGTCCATTCCTCCCGCGAGAGGCCCTGCTCGTTCAGGTACGCCAGCGTGCCAAGAACCACCGTCGTGAGATTCGCCTGGGCCTGCTGGCAAATCCGCTCCGGGGTGATCCCGGAGACCTGTGTGTCCATGCGCTTACCTCCTCGTGCGATAGAACCGCGAACCATTGCCCTCGTATTGTAGCATCCTTTAGCCATCCTTGCGCTGCAGGCGCTGGGCCAGCGTGGCGGCGAAATACGAGCGGGGCTGGAGCCGGGCAAAGAGCGACGGGGTCGGGCTGGTGGTGATACGGACCGCGTCCCCATCCTCCAGCAGGACATGCTGCTGGCCGTCGACGGTCAAGTAGGCGGCATCGTCAGTCGTGATATCCAGCTCGATCTGGCTGTCGTCGGGCAAAATCAGGCTGCGGATAATGGTCAGGTAGGGAGCGATCGGCGTGACCACGATGCTACGCAGCTCGGGATGCAGGATCGGGCCGCCGGCCGCCATCGAGTAGGCGGTCGAGCCGGTCGGGGTGGCGAGGATCACGCCGTCGGCCACATACGTCGTCACTTTCTGACCATTGACGATTAGTGTGCAGTCGACCACGCGGGAAAGCGAGGCACGGCTGGCCACAATATCGTTGAGGGCATCAAAGCTGTGCAGTCGCGCCCCGGTTCGCCAGAGCTCCGCATGGAGCATCGACCGGCGCTCGACCCAGTAGTGTCCTTCGAGCACCTGGGGGATGCGCTCGGCCACGGCCGTGGGCCCGATCTCGCTCAGAAAGCCGACCCGGCCCAGGTTGATGCCCAGTAAGGGGATGTGCAGGGGCGCGGCCAGGCGCGCGGCCCGTAAGATCGTCCCATCGCCCCCAAACGCGAGAATCATATCGAGGCCATCCTGGTGGGTCCAGACCTCCGGGTCCAGGGAATCGGGGCAGGGCAACGCCTCGACCCCGGCCGCCCCGAGGATCGCCTCGACCTCGGCGGCGACCTGGTGCGCGCTGGGGATCGTCGGGTTCAGGACGATGCCGACTTTCTGGATGGTGATCATGGGGGCGGGCCCCCCGCGGCCGGCGCCGGGGCCAGCACGCGATCGATCGCCGGCCCCGGCGCCGGCGGCTCGCCGCCGGGGGGCGTTTTTTCCAGGTAGGCCAGGAATTCGACATTGCCCGCCGGCCCCAGGATAGGCGAGCGCGCCAGGCCGGCCAGAGTCAGGCCCAGGGTCTGCCATTCGGCTGCCAGCCGGGTCAGCACGGCGCGGTGAACCGCCGGGTCGCGCACCACGCCCCCCTTGCCCACCTGCGCCCGCCCCGCCTCAAACTGGGGCTTGACCAACACGACCAGCCAGGCGTGCGGGGCGCTCACCCGCAACAGGGCCGGCAACACCAGGCTCAGCGAGATAAAGGAGAGGTCCGCCGTCACGAGGGCGACCGGCTCGGGCAGGGACTCCAGGTAGCGCACGTTGACGTCGTCCATGACGACGACGCGGGGGTCGGTGCGCAGCTTCCAGGCGAGCTGCCCGCTGCCGACGTCGGCGGCATAGACTCGCCGGGCGCCCTGCTGCAGCAAAACATCGGTGAATCCGCCGGTGGAGGCCCCGGCGTCGAGGGCCACAGCGTCCGCGACGCGCGGGCCCAAAGCGAAGGCGGCCAGGGCCGCGGCCAGCTTCAGCCCGCCGCGGCTTACGTAGGGCAAGGCCGCTTTGACGGCGATCGGCGCGTCGACCGGGAAAGCCATGCCCGGCTTATCCGCCCGCTGCTCGTTCACGCTGACCACGCCGGCCATGATCAGGGCGCGGGCCCGCTCACGGCTCTCGGCCAGGCCGCGCTCGACAAGCAACAGGTCCAGGCGCTGTTTGGCTTTGGGCATGGGCGAACCCGGGGCGGCGGCGCTCACCCGCCCTGCCGCGCCACCAGCGCGGCGAGCGAGCGCGTATGGAGATGACAGATCGCGATCGCCAGCGCGTCGGCGGCGTCGTCCGGCTGCGGAATGGTTTGCAGGTTCAGCAACATGCGGACCATTTGTTGCACCTGGTCCTTGGTGGCCCGGCCGTAGCCGACGACTGCCTGCTTGACCTGCATCGGCGTGTACTCAGCGATCGGCAGGCCGCAGTGCGCCGCCGCCAGCACGGCCACGCCGCGGGCCTGGCCGACCGAGATCGCCGTGGTCACATTGCGGCCAAAGAAGAGTTCTTCGATGGCGACGGCGCCCGGCTGAAACTCCCGCAACAGCGCGATCAGGCCTTCGTAGAGGCGCGGCAGGCGCTCGACCAGCGGCATATGGGCGGGAGTGCGCAAGGCGCCGAATTCGTGCGCGGTCAGTCCCGACATGCCCAGCCAGGCGGCGCCGCCCGGGGCTTCCTGCTGGGCCGCGCTCGCGTGGGCAACCAGGCCATAGCCCATGATCGCCGTCCCCGGGTCGATGCCGAGCACCAGGTCCGGGTTAATCGCCGCGAGGGGATACAGGATGGTCGACAAACGGGCCTAACCGAGCGCAGCCATCTGCGCGTCGCTCAGTTCCAGGTTGCTGTAGACCTGCTGCACATCGTCCAACTCTTCCAGGCGGTCGATGAGCTTCAGGACCTGCTGCGCTTTCTCCTCGTCCAGCTGGGCGGTCGTTTTGGGCACCAGCGCTTTCGCGCTCGAGGTGACATTCATCCCGGCGCCGGCCAGCGCGTCGGTCACGGCTTTGAGATCGGTGAAGGCGCTGTAGACTTCCAGCACGCGCTCGTCGTCATCCCGCTTCACATCTTGCGCGCCCGCGTCGATCGCGGCCAGCTCGGCCTCGTCCATATCCTGCTTGGGATCGACTTGCACTTCGATCACGCCCATCGTGTCGAAGATCCAGGCCGCACTGCCCGACTCGCCCAGGCTGCCGCCGCCGCGGGTGAAAGCGGCGCGCACTTCGGCCACCGTGCGGTTGCGGTTGTCGGTCAGGGCCGAGACAATCAGGGCCGTGCCGCCCGGGCCCTTGCCCTCATAGGTCACCTCTTCGTAGTTGGCGCCCCCCGCCCCACCGCCGGCCCCGCGCTCGATCGCGCGTTTGATGTTGTCGGCGGGCATACTTTCGGCCTTGGCCCGCTGCACAGCCAGCCGCAGACGGAAATTGCTGTCCATATCGGCGCCACCCTCGCGCGCGGCCACCGTGATCTCGCGGGTCAGCTTGGTGAAGAGCTGGCCCCGCTTGTTGTCCGTCATTTCTTTCTTGTGCTTAATGGTTGCCCATTTAGAATGTCCAGACATCCTGGCGCATCCTCCTTTAACAGCAGCTAATAACCGCGAACAGCCCTGGGCTGGCACAGCATGGGCCCGAAAGGGTAAAAGGCGGCACAGCGGCCGGTGGCGCCGCTGCCTAAAGCATGAAGTGCTACCAATTATACACTGCCGCTGCGGATTTCTGCAACTAACAGCGGTCAGCGGTCAGCACTTAGGAGCAGAAGACACGCAGAGCCAGCCACCCACGCCCAATTAGCGACCGGGCGGCGGCAACGCCTTACGCCGTCGCTAATGGCTGATCGCTGATTGCTGACCGCTATAAAAGAGGGCACGGGCGATGTCCGTGTGCATCGCCTGCGCCCTTGGAAGCGAGGTTTGGAGAGGTTGCCGGGCGGGGAGCCGGGCTACGTCTGGCGTTGGTGCATCAAGCGTGCAACCTCGCCGGAGAGGGGATCGCCCCGCCCGGCGAGGGCGGTCACCACCTGCGCCTGGTCCTGCGGCGCGCGGTTCTGGCTCAGCTTGAATTTGCCCTCCAGCCGCGTGATCGGGATCTCGAAGCCGACGATCGCCTGCATCATCTTGCGCATATAGTCCCCCGGGGGGTGGAGCGGCCAAGGGTCGGCCAAGGCGGCCTCGTGGCGCTGCACGGTCGCTTCCAGCATCCGGTACAGCGCCGCGGCGTCGTCGACGAGGTGGGGGGTCCCATAGGCATGGACCACGGCATAGTTCCAGGTGGGCACGCTGGGATGCTCCATGTACCAGGAGGGCGACACATAGGCGTGGGGACCCTGGAAGATGACCAGCACTTCCGCGCCGGCGGCAAAGCTGTGCCATTGGGGATTCGCCCGCGCCATGTGCCCCCGCAACGTCCCGTGCGCCCCCCGCGCGCCATCCAGCAGGAACGGGAGGTGGCTGGCAAACAATTGCCCCTCGACCTGGCTCACCAGGGTCGCAAAATTATACTCCTGCATCAGCGCCTGCAGCGCCGCCGGATCGTCCTCGCGATAACTGCGGGGTATATACATCCACTGCTCTCTCTTTCCACTGGCCATCAAGGCCAAGACCCCGGTGCCCGTCTAATCATTGCTCACCATCAGTCTAACCGCAGAATTGGATCTCTACAAGTGCCAATTCGCGACGAAATAAAGGGTCCAATTTGGCGAGTTGCCGGGAGCGAGGCATGCCTCGCCCCTACCGCGCATGATCACGCCCCAGCGCGGCTAGGAGCAGCGCGGGTCGCCTGTGCAAAATCCGGCCGCCCAGCCTAATTCGGCAACACCGCTGTACCATATTATGCGCTTCGTGTTATAATAAAAACGGATCGCCGCCCGACAGGCAGATTCAGGCCAATTCAGCAGATTCAGGCAGACTTCAGGCAAATTCAGGCACAATCAGGGAGGAGACAAAGTATGAAACGTTTACTATTAGGCTTTAGTATACTAGCCAGCGTCGTGCTGGGTATGGGGACCGCGGTGGTCACCGCCCATCCCCCGGCCGCGGGCGGGGCGCTAGCGCCGCCCCCCCACCGGCTCTACGGCAGCGCGGGGGGCAAGATCATCGCGATCAAACCGCTCGGCGATTGGAGCCAGGGGGGCGGCCTGGCCGACCCGCACCGCGGTCCGGCCCCGGCGGCGCCCTTCGGCATCCCCGTGTTCGGCACGGACGTCAACGTGGCGAGCAGCAATGAGACCTTCATCGCCGCCGACCCCCAGAACCCGCTCTACTTCATCGCCGGATCGAACGCCGTCGCGCGGGCCTTCTCCAGCAACGGCGGCGCGAGCTGGGCAGTGACCAGCCCGAGCGGTATCGGCGACCCGGTCGGGACCTATGATAACCTCAACAATGCCTATTTTGGCCAGCTGTCGACCGGTACCTGCCCGGACCCGGTGGAGGTCTCGCGGTCGGCGAACGGCGGCCTGACCTGGGGCAGCCAGGTCACCGCGCTGAGCGACTCCGACCCGGCGAACCACTTTATCGACAAGCCCTGGATGACCGCCGACAATACGCCGGCGAGCCCACACTACGGCCGGGTCTATGCCAGCGCCACCTCGTTCAACGCACCCAGCTGCAATCTGAATAACTACATCAACAGCCGCGAGGTGATCGCCTTCTCCGACAACCAGGGCACTACCTGGAGCACGCCGGCCACCTTGAGCGATGCCTCGCACGACCAGGACCAGTTCACCAACCCGGTGGTCGCCAGCGACGGCACGCTCTACGTCGGCTACCAGTACCAGAACTGCACCTTCAATTGCACGTCCAGCATCCCGATGGTCAACCTGGTGACCAAGTCGACCGACGGCGGCGTGACCTTCAGCCCCAGCATGACCATCACCGGCCAGCCGATCTCGATCACCGGCTCCTTTGTCGGCGGCTACCAGTATCTCTACGCCAGCAGCACAAGCTCCGGCTTCCGCCACAACGACCAGGCGATCATCGGCGTGTCGCCCACCAACCCGCAGCAGATCTACGCGGTCTGGACGGATGGCCGCTTCGAGAGCAGCTTCGTCTACCAGGGCATCTCGGGCCTGCACGGCGACATCCTCTTCAGCCGCAGCCTCAATGGCGGCACGACCTGGAGCGCCGTCACCAAGATCAACGACGACAACGTGCAGGGCAAGGACCAATTCTTCCCCTGGATGACTGTCGGTCCCGACGGTACGATCCACGTCTCCTGGATGGACCGCCGCGAAGCCCCGGTGAACGGCTTCCCCTATCGCGAATATTACAGCCAGTCCACCGACGGCGGCCTGACCTGGTCGGCCAACCAGCAGGTCGGCGACGTGACCAACACGCCGAGCACCTTCATCGGCGACTATAGCGGCATCGCCGCCAACCTGGTGCGGGTGCTGCCGATCTGGACCGACCAACGCTCCGGCCAGGGCGTCTACACCGACGCCGGCCTGCTCCCCCAGAGCACACCGACGCCGACGGTGACGGGCACGCCGCCGACTGCGACCAACACGCCGAACGCGACCAGCACGAGCACGGCGACCGCCT
>DATGEF010000466.1:0-4037 GCA_035310405.1 Chloroflexia bacterium
GGCCGACGGCTTCGGCCGCATCCCAGGCCTCGTCGACCGCCCGGATCACGCGGCCCGCCGGCACCGGCACGCCCACCCGCCCCAGCAAGCCCTTGGTCAGCTCTTTATCAGAGGCGATCTCGACCCCGATATTGCCGGTCAGCGAGGTTTCGGCGGCCTGGATGCGCCGGGCGTGGCGGCCATGCCCCAGCTGCACCAGGCTGCCGCTGTTCAGCCGGAACCAGGGGATGCCCCGGCGCTTGGCGGCGTCGACCAGCGCCTGGGTGCTGGGGCCCAGCATATTATCTTCCGCCAGCTCGCGGATCGCGTCGAGCCGGGGCTTTAGATCGAGCGTGCCCGGCGGGTCCGCCGTGAGGGCGGCGACGATCTCCAGCGCCAGGTCGACGCACTGGCGGGCCGCCGCTTCATCTTTGTAGTCGACGACCACGCGGTACTGGCCGTACTTGCCGATGCTCCGGGTCCGCCCATAGCCGACTTCCATGCCGGCCAGGCTCTGCAACTCCAGGATGATATGCTCCAGAATATGGCCCATGTACGTCCCCAGGCGTAAGCGTTCCAGAAAGCCCCCCGGCCGGCCCTCGGAGCAGCGATGCTCCCAGAGGCTCGGGATCAGCTCCACCAGGCGCTCGGTGAATCCCGGGATCTTGTTCGAGGGCAGATCCTCGAAGTGGCCGATATTCAGCCAGATCTCGAGTACCGGCCGGTAGGCCCAGATGTTCGGCCCAGTCAGCACGCGGATACGCTCGATCGCCAGCGCGGTCTCCCTCGCGGTTTCCATAGCACATTCCTCCGGTGGCGGTAGCTACGAGTTTTGCTCGCGCAGCGGTGCCGCAGGCACATTTTTGCTCGCGCAGCGGTGCCGCAGGCACATTTTTGAATTTTGAGTTAAGTCCATCTTAATCCAAAACCATGACTACGATTTACGGATTGGGCAGGTCGCGACTCAAAACTCGCTTTAGAGGATTGTAACAGAAAACGGAACGGCAACCAACCCGCGGCGCACGGCGGGGCAGGCGGGGCTATTGACAAACATCCGGCCGCATGCTAGCATGAGCCAGTAGTTGGCGCGGCCCTACCACAGCACGCGCAAATACTCCAGCAACCCAGCAATCCAGCAATCCAGCAATCCAGGAGGTGGCACGCATGGAAAACCACGACCCCGCCGGCTCGGCCCCGGCAGATCCCGCCGCGCCGGGGCCGGGCGGACACGCAGCGGACCACGCACCCCACGGGCCCGAGGCGCCGGCCCACGGACCCGAGGCGGGCCATGGCGCCGCCGCGGACCACGCCCCGGCCGCGGGCCATGGCGCCGCCGCGGACCATGCCACGGCCGCGGGCCATGGCGCCGCCGCGGACCACGCCGCGGCCGGCGGGCACCACTCGGATCCCCTCAAGACGGTCCTTTCGCTGCTCATGGCGATCGTCGTCGTCAGTGGGGCGGTGATCACCTGGCGCTCTACGCTGGACGGCGAAGAGGCCCTGCGCGAAGATACGCTCGGCCTCACCGCGACGGTGCAGGCCCAGGGCGTCCAGGCGCAGGCCAATGCCACGGTCTACAACCACTATGAGGCCTATACCGGCTACCTGCAACACCAGGAAGTGGGCCGCTTGCTCGGGCAGGCCGTGACCGCCATCTTGAGCGGGACGGTGACCGACCCCGCGGTCCAGGCCCAGCTACCCACCTTGCAGCAGGACCGCACCGACCAGTACGAGATCGCGAACACGGCGCGCAGCTTCTTCAACCCGCGCTACCTCACCGCGGCCGGCAGCTACGATACGAAGGCCGAGCTGGCGGGCACGCTGGCCGCCGCGGCTCAGGGCACCGACCTGCAGCCGGCCCGGCACTTCGAGGAGGCCGATAAGCTGCGCGGCAAATCTACCGACTTCCTGTGGGCCTTGCTCATCCTCGGCGGCGCGCTCCTCTGCTATACCTTGCCCGGGGCGCTGAGCGCGGGCGCCGAGGGGGCGCAGGCCCGGCGCCTGCAAATCCCGTTCATGGTGCTGGGGCTGCTGTTGACCCTGGTCGCCATCGGCGATGCGCTGCGTATTGAGTTGCTAACGTGAGCGAGCAGCCGTGAGCCGTCAACCGACGGAACGGTGATCGTGGAAGCTGGCTGCTAGCTGAAAGCGGAGGGGAACACAGTGGAAGCACGGGAACGGATGGGCCGGCTGTCGGAAGTACATCAGCACGCCGTCGAGCATGAAATCGAACACGGGGGAGGGCACGGCGGCCACGCCGCGCAGCCGCTCTTCAATCGCTGGATCGGGGTCCTGGTGGCCGCGATCACGCTGCTGGCCGGGGTGATGACGCTGCTGCAAAACGACGCGAGCGTGCGCGCGGCCACCTACCGGCGCGACGGCCAGCAACTGGCGATCCAGGCCATGGGCGAGAAAACCGCCGGCCAGGCCCAGGTCAACTATGCGCTGTCCAACCTGCATACGGTGGCCGAGCTGAACGTCCAGGCCGCCTCGGCCGACAAGCAGGGCGACAACACCGCGGCGCAGGCGTATACCGCGCTCGCCACCCGGATCAGTGCGCTCACCCCGCTGGCGACCGCGCCTTACAGCGGCGACCTCACCCTGTACGAGTCCGAGGTCTACCTAGTCAAAACGACCGATGAGCAGGAGCACGCCGCGGCCAACCAGGAATTGAACGAGTTCTGGGAGGGCAAGAGCCATACCTATATCCTGCTGCTGACGCTCCTGGCCGTGTCGCTGGCGCTCTTCGGGCTGGCGACGACGGTCACGCAATTGGGCCGCACGATCCTGATCGGCGTTGGCGCCGCGCTCGTCGTGGTGCTCGTCGTCTGGATGGTCGGCCTGTACCTCCAGCCCGCGCCCAACCGCCCGGACGCCGCGATCGCCGCCTACGCCCGCGGCGTCGGCCTGGCCAACCAGGGCAAGGATGACCAGGCACTGGCGGCCTTCGAGGAGGCGATCAAGCAAGCGCCGGAGTATCCCAACGCCCAGTTCCAGCGCGGCAACGAGAATCTGGCCCTCAAGAAGTACGATGCGGCGCTGGAAGCGTATAACGAGGCGGTGAAAGGCGGACTGGATACGGCCAATGTCGCCTGGAATGCGGGCTGGGCCGCCTACCTGTTGGGCGACTTCGAGAAAGCCGTGCAGATTAACCGCCACGCCCTGGCCCTGAACTCCGCGCTCGTCCCCGTGCATTATGACTTGGCGCTCAGCCTCCTGGCCGCGGGCCAGATCGACGAAGCGCGCCAGGAATACAAGGCGACGATGGACACCGCGACCCAGCAAGTGGCCGCCGCGCACAACGGCGGCCCGGCGCTGACCGACTCGTTCTTTGACGACCTGGACGGCGGCCAGCAAGATCTCGATAACCTGGTGGACCTGCTCGCCGGGCACGCGCACTCCTGGGCACAGGTGCCGCCGAGCAAGGCGATCGCCAAACCGACCGACGTGGCGGCCGCCGCTCAGAGCCTCGCGCAACAGCTCGCCGAGTTGAGCGTGGCCCTGGAGCTGACCAGCGCGCCGCCCGCGGCGGCCGCCGGGGCGCAAATCAAGGCCTTCCAGTTCGCCGTCACCGCCGCGGACCAGGTCACGACCACGACGGATTTCGCGCCCGACTTCAACAACCCCGACCAGACCGCCGCCCCGGTGGTCGGGCTGGACTCGGGCACCTACACGGTGGGCACGTCGTTCCCGGCCGATACCGATCGGGTGGAGGTGTTCTTCGACTACGCGGGCGTGCGCCCCGGCGCCGACGTGCTCTGGAAGGTGACGGTCGACGGCACCGAAGACCCGACCTTGCGCCGCCGCGAAACCTGGGGGCTTGGCGCCGCGGGCACGGCCGTGAAGCCGATCTCGCTCTCCCTGGCCGATCCCGGCGACTACACAGTCGCGCTCTATATCGACTCGCGCCGGGTGCAGACCGGCACGTTTACGCTGGAGGCGCCGTAGGGGCTTAGGGGGCGCGATCGGCGGGCGGGCCTGGCAAATACCGTACACATGTGCTAGAATAAGAGGGCGCGGCGGCTTGCTTACGATGCTCCGCAGCGACGCTTACTTTA
>DATGEF010000467.1:0-2891 GCA_035310405.1 Chloroflexia bacterium
CCTTGTCGTCCACCTCCACCCAGGCGACCGGGGGCACCGGGAGCAGGCAATCGGGCGCCTCCTCGCAGACGTCGCCCTGCCCTTCGGAGCTCAAGGCGACCACCGGCAGGCCCGTGGCCATCGCCTCGACCATCGGCAGGCCAAACCCCTCGCTGCCCAGGGCCAGCAGCACATCGGCCTGCCGGTACCAGTGCGCGATGCCATGCGTCGCTTCGTCGCTGTCGACGAAGCGGATGCGGGGATCGTCCGGCTCGTATTTCCAGTGCTGGAACCGGCATTTCAGGATCAGCCGGGCCGTCGGGTCGCCGGCAAAGGCCTGCTTCCAGGCGGCAATGGCTACCGGGGCGTTCTTGCGGTCGACGAGCGTGCCGACCAGCAGGGTAGTCAGCCCGGGGCGCGCCGGGCGCTCCTCATAGTGGTAGACGGCCGGGTCAATGCCCTCGGCGGCCACGGCGATCGGCACGGTGACGCCACTCTCCCGGCAGGCGCGGGCCACGAAGCGGGTCGGCACGATCACGGCGCGCGCCGTATTGAGCTGGGGCACCCAGGCGGCCGGGAAGCGGCTGGTCTCAAACATGGTGTTGATAAACAGCGCCCGCGCCCCGGCAAAGCGGGCCAGCTCCCAGCAGGGCGGGTAGTAGTAGAGCACTGGCGCGCGCGGGTCGGGCTGCGAGTGCGCCGCCAGGGCTTGAAACTCGGCCGAGGTGCCCTCCAGGTCCAGGCTGAAAGCCACGAGATTGACCTGCGCCCCCGCCCGCGCCAGGCCCACGGCTAAATACTCCCCCATGCTCCCGTAGCCATCGTAGACGCGGAACGAGGCCCCCAGCGTGACGCTGGGGGGGATCGCCGGGGCCGGCGCCGCGACGGGCACGTAGAGCGCACTCTGGAGATAGACCGTCTGGGTGACCAGGTCCCGCTCGTCCATGCCGGCGATCCGCTCTCGCACGGCGTCCAGGCTGGGCTCGAAAAAGCAGTCCGGCACCTCCTGGCCCGGCCCGAGGGTCAGCGCCGCCGAGTCCGGGGTCGTCGTGAAGCAGGGCAGGTCGCCCTGGGCGAGGGCGCGCTGCTCGGCGGCGACCACCGGCCAGAAGCGGTCGCGCACGCCCGGCAGGCGCGGCGGGTCCTCGCCGCAGACCAGGGCGCGGCCGAGCAGCTCCAGCCCGAGGCTGCGATCCACGCCCGCGCCGAGGTAGGGCCGGCGCGTCAGGCGCTGGAGGATCTGCGTATAGACCTGGGGGGCGCGGTAATGGAAGCGCACCGGCTGCCGGGCGAACGCCTGGAGCGGGCCGGCGGGCGCCAGGAGCGCCGGGCGCTGGGCCAGCAGGAAGCGGTAGCCCGCCTGATAGCCGGCCCGGACCTCGGCGGCGTAGTGGCCGGCCCCCTCCGGGGCGCCGATCTCGCCCAGCCCGGGTGGATCATAATTCATCCGGCCGTCATATTTCGGCTGCCAGGTGGGCAAGAACCCGGTGCGCGAGACCGCGTTGCGGACCTCCTCGTAGGGCTTGGCCCGGTGGTGGAACAGCGTCGAGGCGTCGACCAGCACGGGATACTCGCCCGCCGGGATGAGGATGGCCCGGTGGCAGTCGGTCCCCCGCAGGGCATGGACCAGGCAGAGCAGCATCCCGGCCCGCCGGTAGTAGCGCTGCCGGGCCGGGGCGTCGGCGGGCGGGGCGGCGGCCACCCACTCCATCCAGCCGTGGGTGCCCTGATTGCGCACCGTGAGCACCCGAAAGGGCAGCGGCGCGCCGGCGGCATTCAGCCAGGCCAACAACGCGTTGTAGGCCACGTCGAGACCCAGATCCCGCGGCTTGTACACCAGCTGGCGATCGCCCGCCCAGGTCAGGATCAGGACCCGCTGGGCGCCGCCGTAGGTGTGCCCGCTGGGGGCGTCCACCGCGGTGACCGGGCCCCGCGCGGGGCCCACGCCCCAGTGGGCCGCCAAGAGCGGCGCATCCGCGGCGAGGTGGCCGAGCCAGGTTGCGCCGGCGGCCGCCCAGCCATCGGCGATCGTAGCCAGGAGCCGGGCCAGCGCGGGATAGGTGCGCACGACCGCGCCGGGATCGGCCGCAGCGAGGTCGCCCTGCAGGGCCGGCGGGACGCAGGCCTGCAGCCGCGCCCGGAGCTGCGCATCCAGCATGCCGGCCGCCGCGGGGGCGAGCAGGGCGTAGCCGGGACAGGTGGCGAGCCGGCCAGCGACGCCCTGCGCCAACCGCGCCAGGAGCGGCGCCCCATCCCGGCCGGGGCCGGCGGCCAGCGCCGCGTGCAGCGTGCGGGTCCAGGCCGGCAGGGCGGCCCCCGCGCGGAGCTGCACCGGCCCCAGCGCCGCCCGCGCCTGGTCCCGCGTGAGGCCATCCAGGGCTAGCCGCCGCGCAAACAGCGCCTCGTCACCTTTGGCCACCACCTCACGCCAGGTGTCGAGCCGGGCCGGCGCCTCCCGCGCCGCGCCGGGCGCCTCCTCGACCAGGGTGCCCTCCAGGCGCTCGGCCAGCGTGCTGGCCGCCGCGACGATCGCCGCCAGATCGGCCCCGATCGGATTCTCCATCATTTAAGTTGTCCTTGCTACGAGCGGTGGGGACGAGTTTTGAGTTTTGCTCGCGCAGCGGTGCCGTAGGCACATCGCGCAGCGGTGCCGCAGGCACATTTTTGAGTTTTGAGTTTTGAGTTGGTCATTAGTCCCCGATCCGCGTCTCCCCATCCAAAATCCCCAATCCAAAATCGAGTAGGGCGGGAGGCCCTCACCCTGCCCTCTCCCGTGCGCGGGCGAGGGTTCTTTCGCCATCGGGAGCGGGGCCCCCAACCCCCAACCCCCAACCCCTAATCCCCAACCCCCAACCCCCAACCCCCCTCACGGGCAGCGCCCCGCCACGGTGACGGGCACGGGGGCCGACGCG
>DATGEF010000468.1:0-9109 GCA_035310405.1 Chloroflexia bacterium
ACATAGGAGCGCTCCCACAGCGCAACGCAACCCCGTGAATCAGTGGCGATTCCCGGCGCAGGAATCGCCATGATCTCCACTGCACGTTGGCGACGAGCAACAGGAGAACTCGATGGCCTTCATCGCGGCCCGGCGCGCCCCCAGCCCGCCGGTCGGAGAAACCTCCCTGCTCCGCCAGGGCCTGACCTTGACCACCGGGAGCATCCTGGTCGGCGTCGGGGTGGCCCTGCTGCTCACCGGCGCCCAACCCCTGCTGGGCGGGCTGATCCTGCTGGCCGGCGGCGGCCTCGCGGGCGCGGGGGGCCTGGGCCTCTGGCGCGCCTCGCGCGCCCTCCAGCATGTGATGACCATGCTGCAAGGGGCCGGGGATCTCACACTCTTGCCGACGACCGCCGATCTGCCGGCCGACTCCCCGCTCTCGCCCCTCGCGGTGCTCCTGGCCCGCATGGGCCAGGCCGTGCGCCAGCTCGTCCGGCAGCTCCAGCTCCAGGCGGACCAGGTGCGCAACGGCGCCCTGCTGATCGGGCACGCGGTCGATCAGCAAAATAGCGAAGTGGCGGGCCAGGCCGCGGCGATCAGCGAAGTCGCCGCGGCGATGGCCCAGCTGGAGCAAATTATGGCCCATGTCACCGCGACCGCCCACGAAGTGGCCCTGGCCGCCCAGGAAGTCCTGGCGGCCAGCACGAGCAGCCGGAGCGTCGTGGAAGCCGCGGTGCTCTCCCTCGACCAGACCCGCGAGCGGGTGGGCAAAACGCTCGCCGCCATGGAGATCCTGCGCGCCCGCGCCACCCAGATCGGCGTGATCAGCGATCTGATCTCGGAAGTGGCCGATCACACCCATATTCTGGCCTTGAACGCGGCAATTGAAGCGGCTGGCGCGGGCGAGAGTGGCCGGCGCTTCAGCGTCGTCGCCGTCGAGGTACGGACCCTGGCCTTGCGCACCCGCGAGGGCGGGCGCGAGGTCGGTGAGCTGGTGCAGGAGCTGGAGCAGGCCACGGCGGCCACCCTCGACGCCGCGCAGGCCGGGCTCGATCAAACCACCCAGACGGCCCAGCTGACCGCCACCCTCACCGGGACCAGCGAGCAATTGGCGGCGACCGCCGAGCGCACGCAGCGCCTCGCGGCGGCCATCGACCGGGCCATGAGCCAGCAGCGCACCAGCGCCGGCGAGGTCGCCCGCGCCTTGACGCAGATCTCCGATTCCGCCGCGGGGATGCGCAGCCAGACCGCCGCGATGGCCGGCGAAGCCCGGGAGCTGATCGACGTCGCGCGCCAGCTGCGGGGCTCGGCGCTCCGCTTCGGCGTCAACGAGCCCCGCCGGGGCCGCCTGCGGCTGCTGATCGCCGGGCGGGAGACGGTCTCCAGCCGCGGCCTGGCCTGGCACAGCCTGGTCGACGCCTGGAACCAGGCGCATCCCGACGCGATCCTGGCGCTTGAATTTCTGCCCCCCAGCGCCGACTATGATCTCGAGCTGGAGCGCCAATTCGCGGCCGGCCAGGCCCCCGACCTCCTCCAGGTGATCAGCGGCACCCACTTCGCGCGCCTGGGCTGCCTGGCGCCGCTCGATGCGCTCCTCACGCCCGCCGTGCGCCAGGATTTTTACCCGGCGGTGCTCGCCGCCGGCAGCTACCAGGGCCGGATCTACAGCCTGCCCACCGAAGCGCTGCCGATGCTGCTGCTCTACAACAAGCGCCTGTTTGCCGAACTGGGCCTGGCCGTGCCGCGGACATGGGCGGAGCTGATCGACGTCGGGCGGCGCTGCCGGGCGGCCAACCGCTGGGGGCTGATTCTCGAGACGACGCCGGGCGAGTTCCGGGCCAAGCAGTGGCTGCCGTTTATGTGGCAGGGCGGCGCGGCGGTGCCCGATGCCCAGGACGAGGTGCATTTGGAGCAGCCCGCCGTCCAGGCCGCCATCCAGCTCTGGCGCGACCTCCTGGTCACTCACCAGATCGCCCCGGTCAAGCTGCCCCATCCCTGGTATGAGATCGCCAACCTGATCGAGGGCCATTGCGCCATGCAATACATCGGCAGCTGGGGCCTGATCATGGCCCGCGATTCGCATCCCGACTTTCCCTTCGGCGTCATGGACCTGCCGCTCCCCCCCGGGGGGCAGCCGGCTACCATGCTGCTCGGTTTTGGCCTGGCAGTGAACGCGCACAGCCCCCAACGGGACCTGGCCGGCGAGTTCATCCGCTGGGCGCTGGCCGACGAAGGGCCGGAAGGCGTCCGGCGGGTCCACTCCTTAATGGTCGAAGGGCCCCCGGTGCGGCGCAGCGTGGTCGCCCAGGTGGAGCAAGACGGGCCGGTCGATCCGGCCTGGCGCGTGATGCTGGAACAGATCTACCCGCACGCGCGATTCGGACCGGAGTGGCCGGCGGAGGTGTCGACGGTCATCGATTCGGCCCTGGGCGACGCCATTGCGGACCTGTAGCGCGGGCCCCCATGATAGCGCTCCCACAGCGGGCGGCCCAACGCCGGAATTTGACGAAAATTTGACGTCCCAGGGGTATTGACAAACCCCAGGAAAGGCGCTAAACTACTTTTGTGGGAACGCTCCCACGACACTACGCTTGATTTCTCCCTCGCTGCTACATAAAAGCGTGGCCACGCTCCCAATATCACGCTCCCAATATAGCGCTATAGGCTGAGGTGTGTGGTGAATCTGGAAGAAGTTGCTCGCCTGGCTGGGGTCTCGCGCTCGACCGTGTCGCGCGTCGTCAACGACGACCGCCGGGTGAGCGATACCGTGCGCAGCCGCGTGCAGGACATCATCCGCCAGCACGACTACCATCCGAATGCCGCCGCCCGGAGCCTGGCCTCCCGCCGCACCCGCATCCTCGGCCTGCTGATCCCCGAAGCGGTGAGCGCGGTGTTTAGCGATCCGTTTTTCCCGCGGCTGATCCAGGGCGCCGTCGAGGCCTGCAACAGCGCCGATTATAACCTGCTGATGCTGATGGACAGCGGCAACGAGTCGGACGTGAGCGATCGCCTCTACCGGCGGGTCATCCGCGGCCACCATCTCGACGGCATGCTGATCGTGTCGAGCGTCGTCGACGACCCGATGATCAAGCAGCTGCTCGCCAGCGACTTCCCCTTCGTGCTGGTCGGCCGGCATCCCCGCTATCAGGAGATCAGCTTCGTCGACGTCGACAACCGCGCCGCCGCCCAGAGCCTCGTCGCCCACCTCCTCGGCCATGGCTATGAGCAGATCGCCATGATCGGCGGCATGCGCAATATGATCGCCACGATCGATCGCTACGGCGGCTATGTCACGGCGCTCCAGGAGGCCGGACTCATGCCCGACCCGCAGCTGATCGCCTATGGCGACTTCGACGAACAAGGCGGCTACCGGGCGATGCAGCAGTTGCTGCCCTACCAGCCCCGGGCCGTCTTCGTCGCCAGCGATATGATGGCCTTTGGCGCCCTCCAGGCTCTCCGGGATGCCGGCATCCAGGTGCCGGAGGAGATCGCCGTCGTCGGGTTTGACGGCGTGGCGCAGGGCGCGGTCAGCCAACCGCCCCTCTCGACCATCAGCCAACCGATCAGCGATCTGGGGCGCGAAGCGATCCGCGTGCTGCTCGACGCCATCGAGCGGCCGGACCGTAGCCCGGTGCATCGTTTTTTACCGACCCAGTTAACCATCCGCCGGTCCTGTGGATGTCCCGAGACCTCGGGCCCGCATCCGTTAGGAGGTGATCGCCGGGCGCCATGACCGGGCCGGTCAAGCGGCGCCACACAGAAATCGCGCGCGACCCATTTTATTAAAGTACAAATGAATCAGGGCGAGCCAGGCCGCGGCCTGGTGCTGGTACGATATTTAAGGAGGAAGGACTTGTGAAAACTCGCATCGTTCGCTCGTTTACCTGGATCGCCGCACTGGCGATGATCCTGCCCCTGCTGGCCGCCTGCGGCACCGACAACGGCACGGCCGCCACCGCCACGCCAGTCCCGGCGGCGGCCGCCGCCACCGCCACGCCGGCCGCCGCCGCCGCCGCCACCAATACGCCGGCCGCCGCCGCCGCCGCCGCCACCAATACGCCGGCCGCCGCCGGCGTCGCCACCGATACCCCCGCCGCGGCCGGCGCCGGCACCGCAACGCCCGTCCCCCCTAGCCCCACCCTGCAGCCGACCTTCGTCGCCAGCGGTGAAGGCTGCGCCGCCGGCGCGACCAATATCACCTGGTACGTCGGTCTGGGCGCCGGCGCCGATATCCAGGTGATCCCGAAAGAGAAAGCCTGGGCGGACAAGTTCAATAAATCGCAGACCGATGCCTGCGTCGCGCTCCAGGTCGTCCACAACCCCGAATCGTACGACACCCTGAAGGCGCAGCTCGCCGCGGGCGCCGGGCCGGATATCGTCGGCCCCGTCGGCAAGGCCGGGCGCGCCAGTTTCCAGGGCGCCTTTGCCGACATCTCCCAGCTGGCGAAAGACGCCAATTATGACCTGACCAAGTACGACCCGGCGCTGCTGGACTTCACCAAGGACGAAGGCGTGCTCGTCGGCATCCCCTTCGCCCTGTTCCCCAGCTTCATCTATTACAACAAAGCCCTGTTCGACGAAGCCAAGCTGCCCTATCCGCCGCACAAAGTGGGCGAGCAGTACCAGGGCAAGGACTGGACCCTCGACACGATGGCCGCCCTGGCCAAGAAGCTGACGGTCGACGCGAACGGCAACGACGCGACGATGGCGGCCTTCGATCCCAAGACCATCAAGCAGTTCGGCTACTATGAGCAGTTTACCGACGCCCGCGGGATCGCCGTCGACTACGGCGGCGGCCTGCCCTACGACCCGGCCAATCCCGCCGTGGCCAAAATCCCCGATTACTGGCGGGCGGCCTGGAAGTGGTACTATAACAGCATCTGGGTCGACCACTATGCGCCGAATGCCGACTACCAGGCCAGCGACCTGCTCGCCAAGGGCAACCCCTTCTCGTCGGGCAACGTCGCCATGGCCCACACGCACACCTGGTATACCTGCTGCTTCGATATCCAGAAGCTGAACTGGGATATCGCCGTCATGCCGTCGGTCAACGGCAAGATCACCGCCAAGCTGCACGGCGATACCTTCGCGATCATGAAGCAGAGCAAGAACCAGAAAGTGGCCTTCAAGGTGCTCACCGCGATGGTCGTCGACCCCGACCTGGAGCAGATCTACGGCGGCCTGCCGGCCAAGATCGCCGATCGCCCCGCCTTCTTCGCGGCCTTCGATAAGCGCGTCGCGCCGAACAAGGTCGACTGGACCGTGGCGACGGAGATGCTCAAGTACCCGGACCTCCCGAACCACGAGTCCTGGCTGCCGAACCTGACCAAAGCCAATGACCTGTTCGCCAAGTTCCGCACCCTGCTGGATCAGACACCGGGCCTCGACGTGGACAAGGAAGTCGACAAGCTGCAATCCCAGCTGAGCGATGTCTTTGCCGCGGCGCCGACTCCCGTGAAATAGCCCTGAATCGCTAGCGGGGATACGCCCCGCTCTCGCGCCCCGCCCTGCCTGGCCCCGCCAGGCGGGGCGGGGTGGAAAGGCCCGCGGTGCTCCCATGTCTGCTACGGATCTAGCCTCGGTTGGCGTCGCGGGGTCGCGACCCAAACGGGAGCCGATGCCCCTGGCGCGCCAGCGCGCGCTCTGGGGCCTGGTCTTCCTGACACCCTGGTTCATCGGCTTCCTGGCCTTCCAGTTGTTGCCGATCGTCTCGACGATCTTCTTGTCGTTCACCGATTACAGCGCGACCAAAGAATTCACTTTCGGCAATTTCAACATGGTTGGGCTGGACAATTACGCGCGCCTGTTCAAAGACCCGATTCTCATCCAGGCGATGGGCGTGACCATCAAATTCACCCTCGTCGCCGTGCCGCTCGGCCTGGTCGTGCCGCTCCTCTTTGCCGTGCTCGTCAATTCGAAACACCTGTTAGGCGCCAATCTCTTCCGCACCCTGTTCTTCCTGCCGACGATCATCCCGGTCGTCGCCAGCGTCATGATCTTTCAAGGCGTGCTGAACGCGCAGTCGGGCTGGATCAATCTCAGCCTCAAGGCCTTGGGCATCGAAGGGCCCCGCTGGTTGAGCGACCCGAACTGGGCCGGGTTTGCCTTGAATCTCCTGGGCGTCTGGGCGGTGGGCAATGGCATGTTGATCCTGCTCGCCGGGCTCCAGGGGGTGCCGACCGATATCTATGAGGCGGCCACCATCGACGGGGCCAACGGGCTGCAGCGCTTTTTGCGCATCACGATCCCGATGATCTCGCCGATTATCTTCTACAATGTCACCCTGGGCCTGATCAATTCCCTGCAATTCTTTGTCGCGGCGCTGCTCATCGGCGGCCGCAACGGCGACCCGCAGGGGTCGACAATGTTCTATAACCTGCACTTCTACCGGCAGGCGTTTGTCTTCAACGACATGGGCTACGCGTCGGCGCTGGCGCTGCTGCTCTTTGTCATCGTCATGATCTTGACGGCCATTATGTTCGGCGTGGGGCAACGGGTCGTCTATTACGCCGGCGGCGAGTCGTAGTCCGGGGCGATGTGAGAGGGCGCAACGCCGGCCACGATCGGCCGTTGCGGCAAAAGGGAGGGGTCTATGGCAACGATATCTCAAGCACAACCGATCGCCAGCGTCGAGGCGGCGTCCCGGCGCAGTGCGCGGCTGCGCCGCGCGTCCAGCACCACCCTCGTGACCTTGCTCGGGCTGGCCGTGATGCTGATTTTCCTGCTGCCGATCGGCTATATGATCACCACGGCGTTCAAGGACGATACACAGCTCTCCGCTCAGAACGCGCCGCTGTACCCCGCCAAGATCGCCACCTACGCGTATCAGGGCAAAGACCTGCCCCTCTACAACATGCCGACCAGCGCGGGGACCGTGCAGTGGGCCCTGGTCCATCCCTACCGCGAAGACAGCGACTTTATCGATCCCGCGCACCCCGAAAAAGGCATCTTTAACTGGAAGGGCCGCTGGCGCGTCCTGGACCCGGTCTACCAGATCCAGCCGACCTTCGACAACTTTACCAACGCCGCTCAGAACGGGGCCTGGGAGCAGATAGACTTCCCGCTGCTGTTCCGCAACACCTTGCTGATCGCCATCATCAGCACGATCGGTACATTGATTTCGTGTATCCTGGTGGCCTACGGGTTTGCGCGCTTCCGCGTGCCGGGCAAGAACATCCTGTTCATCATCCTGATCTCGACCATTGTCTTGCCCCCCCAGGCGACCATCATCCCGCTGTATATCCTGTTCACCAAGCTCGGCTGGACCGGGAGTTGGCTGCCGCTGCTGGTGCCGGCCTTCTTCGCCAACGCGTACGACGTCTTCTTGCTGCGCCAGTACTTCATGGGCATCCCGAAAGAGCTGGACGAAGCGGCGATGCTGGACGGTGCGAACCCCCTGCAGACGCTCATCCGGGTCATTATTCCCCAGGCCGTCCCGGCGATCACCGCGGTGACGCTCTTCCACTTTTTCTTTACCTGGAACGATTATTTTGCCCCCCTGGTCTACCTGGTCGGCCACGAAAATCTCTTTCCGATCTCCGTGGGCATCGCCAAATTCGTGGGCAGCTTCAGCCAGTTCCCGGGCCGCGCCATGGCGACGGCGGTGATGACGGTGCTCCTGCCCGCGCTGCTGTTCTTCTTCGCGCAGCGCCAGTTCATGCAGGGCATCGTGCTGACCGGGGTCGACAAATAACCGGGCGCCCGTGACCGGGAGGCGACGAACGACTAACGGCTAACCAACGGCTGACCAAGGGCTATCGAAGAAGGGGATTACGCGAATGACAGCGTCAATGAAATTCCCCCCGGGCTTTGTCTGGGGCGCGGCCACCGCCGCCTATCAGATCGAGGGGGCTGCCCACGCCGACGGCAAAGGCGAGAGTATCTGGGACCGCTTCAGCCACACGCCGGGCAAGGTGCAGAATGGGGATACCGGCGATGTGGCCTGCGACCACTACCACCGCTGGCCCGAAGATATCGCCCTCATGCGGGAGCTCGGCCTCGCCGCCTACCGCTACTCGATCGCCTGGCCGCGCATCTTCCCCGCCGGCCGAGGCGCCCTCAACCCCGCCGGCCTCGACTTCTATGAGCGCCTGACCGATGGGCTGCTGGCCGCGGGCATCCAGCCCTACGTGACACTGTACCATTGGGATCTGCCGCAGGCGCTGCAGGAGACCGGCGGCTGGGCCAGCCGGGAGACCGCGACCGCCTTCGCGGAGTATGCCGATGTCGTGGCGCGCCGGCTCGGCGACCGCGTCGCGGGCTGGATCACGCACAACGAGCCGGCCGTGGTCGCCTGGCTCGGCAACCTCTCGGGCCAGCACGCGCCGGGCACGCGCGATCTGCCGACGGCCGTGCGCGTCGCCCATCACCTGCTGCTCTCGCATGGCCTGGCCGTCGCCGCCTTGCGCGCCGCCAACCCCCACACCCCCGTGGGCATCACCTTGAACCTGAACCCCATGCACCCGGCCAGTGACTCGCCGGCCGACGTCGCCGCCGCCCACGCGACCGACGGGTTCCAGAATCGCTGGTTCCTCGACCCGGTATTCCATGGGCATTATCCCGCCGACGTGCTGGAAGCCCTGGGGCCGGCCGGCCCGCCCGTCGCCCCAGGCGACCTGGCGACTATTGCCACGCCGATCGACTTCCTGGGCGTCAATTATTACTTCCGGCAGGTGGTGGCCGCCGCGCCGGGCAACGACCCGCCCTACCGGATGGTGGAGCCGGAGGGCGAATACACGACGATGGGCTGGGAAGTCTACCCGGACGGGCTGCGCGAGATGCTGGAACGGCTGCACCGGGACTACTCCGCCCCCGCGTACTATGTAACCGAGAGCGGCGCCGCCTTCCCGGATGTGTTCAACGGCGACAGCCGGGTGCATGATCCGCGGCGGCAAGCCTACCTCCAGGCCCACTTCGCGGCGGCCGCCCAGGCGATCGCGGCCGGGGTCCCCCTGCGGGGCTATTTCGTCTGGTCGTTGCTGGATAACTTCGAGTGGGCCTACGGCTACAGCCAACGCTTCGGCATCCTGTACATGGACTTCCCGACGGGGCGCCGGATCTGGAAAGACAGTGCCCATTGGTATCAGGAATTCATCGCCGGCCAGGGGGGCCGGTGACCGCGACTCCTACG
>DATGEF010000469.1:0-33836 GCA_035310405.1 Chloroflexia bacterium
AGGCGGCGGGCCGCGCGCACGGCGCCCATGCGCGGCACCTGCTGGTCGATCTCGGCACTGGTGTCGCGCACATCGGCGTCGACCACGCTGTTCCACTGGTCGCCCAGGTAGCGGGTGAGCTCGTTGCGGACCGCGGCCGCCTCGAGCGGCAGGCTGCCGGGCATGATCAGCGCGCTGTCGTCGTCGGTGCGCCAGATCTCGTGGATGGCCTTGGCCATCAGGCGGAGGACGCCCCGGGTGCGCTGGAAGCGCTCCAGGCTGGCCCAGTCCTCGTAGAGGCGGTCGAAGACCTCCGGGTGCAGCGGGTAGCTGGCGATCATGCGGCGCTCGTAGGCGGCCTCGCGGCACTCCTGCGGGAAGTCGGTGGGGTTCTGGCGGTAGAGGCTGCCGAAGGCCGCGACCGTGGCGTCGCGGGCGGCCTCGTCGGTGATCGGGCCGAAGAGCCGGCGGCGGACGACCTCGAAGGACTCGTGAACCTCGACCGGCTGCCAGACCTCTTCCATGCGGCCGAAAACCTTCTCGACCTTGGTCAGCACGGTGCGGCCCGCCGCGCCGCCGAGCTCGTCGTCCGACTCGGGGATGGAGGCGATGAGCATCGCCGTGGGCGTCGAGCGCACGGCCTCGGTCAGGGCTTGGAGGAAGGTAAGGTTGGCGCTGAGGCTGCCGGCGCGCAGCTTCTTGACGGGCGCTTCCAGGTTACGGAGGAAGGCGACCAGCTCGTCCATCAGGATCACACAGGGCCCCACCTGGTCGAGCAAACGGCGGAGCTGGTCGGCGCCGGGCGCCACGCCCGCCTGGTCGGCATCCTCGACTATCTGGTAGCCGCGCAGGTTGCCGAGCTGCGCGGCGATCTCGCCCCAGAGGGTATGGACCTCGACACCCAGTGGGGTCAGGATCGGTGAGGGGTCCGTGGCACTCAGGTCGGTGCCGACGATGACCGCCACCCCGACCTGGGGCGGCATGCCCCCCGCTTCCTCCACCAGCTCGCGCACCGCGGGCACGGCCTGCGCCTCGGCCGGGGCGCGGAGCAGGTGGTAGAGGGCAATCATGGTGTGCGTCTTGCCGCCGCCGAAAGCGGTCTTGAGCTGGACCACGGGCGCCTCGCCCTGGCCGCGCATGCGGGTGAGGGCGGCGATCAGCAGGCGGCGCATGCCGGCGGTAAGGTAGGTGCGGCGGAAGAACTCGCCGGGGTCGCGATACTCGTCCTTCTCTTTACCCCGGCGCACGTCGGCCAGGTTGGCGGCGAACTCGGCCTGTAGGTAGCGGCCGCTCTGGACGTCGGGGTGCGGCGCGACGATGTGGCGCCAGGGGGTCAGGATGGGCATAGTAGTGCTCACTTGGTTTAGATGACTTATAGCTGTAAATAGATCAAATAGAGACCGAAAGCGCTGGTTCTAGAGTTATCAGGGTCGGTATTCTGGCCATAGTATTCTTGAAAAAGACTTTGCAGATCAGCTAAATAACTGTTGATTTGTTGCCGACTTTGAATTCTCTCACCTACTTCACATGACACGACTCGTTCAATAAAATGCCCCCACCGACTTTCTGCTGCTAAGCACTTATATGGAGTCTTGGCTCTTGGATTATTATACCAAGCGTTTGTGTCATTGTGACAACCAGGACGCCAGAAGATACAATGTTCTAGAGCGGATCGTGATATTTTCCTGTTAAGAAATGTTGGCAAGCAATAGAATATTTCCTTTCGGCGTTGTAAAAGCGAAAATTGCCCCTTAGGATTTGCAAAATCCCATCTAATTCTTGAATAATCTAATGATGTGTTAGTTTGCGTTGATCTTACCTTCGTCTGCTTGAACTGCAAGCCAATTATTTTGCCATCCATATATAAATGCTCGTCGGCTGGCCAAGTAACCTCATCCCTTGGTGAAACTGCCCAAATCAATGACCTCATCCCAATTCTGCTAAAATAATCCTCAATTTGCTGAACAGTCCAGGCTTCGTATTCGCGCTCTTGAGGTATTGAAAGGTATCGCTGCAGGAAAACTGGCATCCGCATTCCCTTTATGACGATTTGCTCGTAGATTTGCTATCGCACCGCGCCGGCTACAGCTCTAACTGGCCTTGTATTGCCCGCGACCCCACCGCCGCCGCCAGCCGTTGGATCTCGGGCCAGTCGGCGACGAGATTGTTGTAGCCCAGCGCGTCCTCGGTCCAGCCGTGGCCGGGCGCGCTCGCGACCTGGTAGAGCGCGTAGGCGAGGATGCGGGCCTGCGAGGGTGAAACTGTTCGTCGCTGGCTTGCGCATGGGCACGAGCGGGGCGGGCCGACGGCCGGTGTGTTAGGAGTCACTGGCGATCCTTTCTGTCCCCTGCTCAGAGGCTCCGGGCTCGAAAGGTTCATGCGGATCGATTCCCTGCTGTCTTTTAGCATACCCGATCTCAAACTGCCGAATGACCTCCACCTCATTCTCATCAAGTGTTCCATCACTTGTGATTTGCTGCAGGCGAGCGTGGAGCGCATCAGCGTCCAGAAAAGGGGTCAAGGATTCAAGATCCATACTCTGGCGCACGTGAGTTGTCGCGTCGGTTAGTGAGAGTAATCTTCGTGTGTCCACGAAACAGTCCAAGAAGGCCAGGAGCCTATGAACATCTTCAGTACTCGATTGGACCCAGTGTCGAACTGGTTGTTCGCCAACGTGCTCCCGCCAAAACCGGAGCGTTCGTCCCAAATTGGGAGACTCCAGCAGATACCCACCCTGCGCGGCATCCTGGATTCTCGCTACAACAAGCCTGTCTAACTCTTCCCACTCCGCGAGGGTAATGAGTGGTTCTGGTGCTACGGTGCCACCGTATTTACCATGCTCCGCACCGAGTGCCTCCGCGAGTTGCACTATTGTCGCGATGGCCGGGCTTTGCTCCATGGCGCCGTTTAACACTGTGACCCGGCTTGGTAGCGGAAGCCTATCCAGGAGGCCAGTCACCACCCTGTACAGTATGGTATTAAGCGACAAACTACGCACCCCCGCCCCCTTATCAGATAGGAGGAGTTGGTCACCGACCTGTAGCAACGCCGTGACAATTATTGCGGTGTTCTCATGTGGGATGTGCTGCTCGACGTAATCCCCAACGTAAGACAAGAAGATGCGAAGGCGAGTCGTACCGTCGACCCCCTGCTGCTTGCCGAGTTCCAGGAGTTTTGCACTCAACTGATCTGTGTTGTTGGCCAATGCCAGTATGGCGCGCATTTCCATGTTTGAAATGCTATCGCTCGGAACCGCCATACGAAAATAGATCTCAAATTTGCTCCGGCTGGCGACACGTAGTTCTCGCCTCCATCGGTGTTCCCATTCTGATCCGTAGTGTGTGTTTGTCCAGACAGCATCAAGTTTCGGGAAAAGGTTCCGCAACAGGCGTTGCAGCGCCTTCGGGTCCGCCACCTGTGCCTCACTAATCAGGGTGTCATAGAATTCGCGCTGAGTAGAGAGGTCAGGCGTACTGCGACTGCCTGAGTAGGAGTTGGGAGCAGTGCCAGCAAACATATCAGGATGCTGCCGAATTGCATCGTAGACAGTGGGGCAAAAGAGACGCAGACTCTCAATTGCGACAAAGTCTATGGGGTTGACTTCCGCATGGACGACTGGATAGGTGAAAGCTAAGGCGTTCATGAGACGCGCCACGTCCCTGGGAGTCTTCAAGAACTTAGTGATGGGCGGGAACGTTAGATTCCAGCGCCCTTGATCGAGGAGATCAGGGGAAATGTCCCCTAATAATTCCGTCAAATGCTCTGCACACAGGCGACCAAGCTGCTCCTGACCCAGGCTGGGTAGTTGGATAGGCACCTGAATAATCTTATCCAGATAGTCAGCTCCACGCGCTCCTTGCAGTCCACCGAGTGCCTCGGTTACAACGTCGCGGTCGAACGCTAACAGGTAGACCACATTGGGGAAATTTGCAACGGCTTTGACTAAGCGAAATAACTGACGAATTTCATCAGATGTTAATCGATCAATATCATCGATAATTACAAGTATTCGCTTGTTACTAAGCCTAAGAGTTGCAGAGATCTGCTCTTTGAGAGCAGATACATCGCCTCGTTCGCGCTTCGACAAACGCGCTACTAGCTTTGGGAACCAAGCTACTGATTCCGGTAGAGGCGCATCCGATACAACATCAGCGAACTGCCCGAGCCTATCGAGAAACTCCTTCCCTACACTTTTCCATTTGCGTGCGAGAGTTGATTTGAGTTGACTGAAAAAACTCCTCGTTAGGTCTTCTTGTCCCGAGAACCACCACGGATTGAATCGAACGATTACTGGCTGATTCTCGTCCGTCTCTTGCTGCAGGTACTGTTCTACAAACTCCAATAGCGTTGACTTACCCGCGCCCCAAGAACCATAGATCGCTATGACGAGGCCATGTGGGGGCGTCTGCTTCGTGATACTCTGTGCCAGCTTCTGTGCGTAGGGGGCATAGCCAAGGCGGTCCTTTTTAGGATCGGTCAGAGGTTGATCTGCAGACCATTGGCTATTCTGGGGTAATCCCATGTGACGTCCGCCTCCCCCTACACCCCGAACCCCAGCTGCGTCGGCCGCCCCGGCACCGCGGCGGCAAGCCGCTGGATCTCGGGCCAGTCGGCGACGAGGTTGTTGTAGCCCAGCGCGTCCTCCGTCCAGCCGTGGCCGGGCGCGCTCGCGACCTGGTAGAGCGCGTAGGCGAGGGTGCGGGCCTGCTCGGCGACGCCGCCGAGGGCCGCGGCCACCGCGGCCGCCGCGGCGTTGCCGCCCTGGCGGTGCGCGGCGACCAGGTGGTGCGTGGCGCTCCAGATGGTGAGCGCGGGCTCGTCGCGCGGGTCCCAGGCATCCTGGTAAGCGGCCGCGCCGGCCGGGTAGAGCTGCACAAAGCCCCCGCCCTGCTGCAACAGGCCCTCGCGGGCCAGCCGGGTCAACGAGATATTCGCGCCCTTGCTCATGCTCTCGGCTTCGCCATAGCGCCCGGGTTTCGTGCCGTAGACCTTGTACCAGCGGAGGCAGAACTGCGTGGCCGGGTCCAGATCGCCTTCCTGCTCGGCGAAGTAGGTCTGGATGACTTCGTTGATCGCGACCAGCGCAGCGCGCAAGGTCATGGGCCGGCCATCCGGCTCCAGCACTTTAGCATAAGCAGAGAAGACGGCCATGCCGGGCCCGATGGCCGCCTGGTCGAGGTCGACAGGGGCGACGCGGCCACTGGTGAGCACGGTGAGTGCGGCGGGCAGACTGCTCTTGAGGGCGCGCTGGAACTCGCGGCGGGTACCGAGCGGTGCCTCTGACGGGCGCGGTCGGCAGACAAGCACGATAGAAGAGGCAAGATTATTGAACCCCTTCTTCAGTGCTGTAAGCATCTCGGTCCGCATTGGCCAGGTGCCAGTGATCTGGAAGCCCGCTTTGAGTAGTGCTTCAAGCATGGTCTCCCAGCCCGTCGAAATAGCTGCGGGTGCTTTATTTCCACTTTCATCCTCATCACCGGCCTCGGCCTGCTTAAAGGCATAATAGATAGTTAGCGGGTAGTTGGGGTTTGCCACAGAATACATGCGCTCAAACACTGTCGCCAGGCCTTTCTCGAAGTACTCCTTGGCGGCTTCACTACTTCCCGCAAAACGATACGGCATTGCTACGAGTTCTTGTGTCTTAGGAGCTAGTAACGTACTAAACAAACTTGGGTAAATTTTACTAAGAGTACGGCGAAGCCATACATAGAAAAAGTCAGACAAATCAGCATAACCAATATTATCGTAATAAGGCGGATCAGTAGAAATGATCATACCATTGCCACTTATGTTCCTAGCATCTAGATTCATGACATGAACACGCTGGTCATTTGCGACTTTAGGCAAGCTCGCACTCAGATTCCGTGCGAGGTTTTCGATTATGACCGCCCATGAGCCCGAGCTCTTTCCAGTTGGATTCGCCTCTGCAAAATTCCACTGCATAGGAATCGCTTGCCGGGCGAACAGATTCCGAGGACATTGTGCAACTGGCTCCCAGGGCGAGAGACTATTATTGAGGTCCGCTAATTTGTCTAACGCAAATGCCAAATATGTGGAGATAGCATCAGCATAAGCAAGAGCACCGCTGCCTCCGTCGTCGAGACTCTTCCCGTCCTCTGTCAACCCTGCAGCAACAGCGTCGATCCGTATCTTCTCTCGGGCTTCGCTTATGAGATCACTAAAAGTCGCGAGTCCGACTAACTGTCGATTAGTAAAAAGGTCACCGACTGTACTCAGTCCATATAGTGGGCACCAGATTGCTCTTCTATCACCAGCAAGTTGCTGTTCAGGCTTCCAATAAGGTTGGGCCTCCCCGGCGATCTTGATCTGGTCACTATCAGGCGGCAGATAGATTCGTCCATTCTGGCTATGGGCCGCAATCGCCATTAATTGCATGGCCATCCGGCCTGAAACGCCTTCATCCTTGATGTGCTGCTCGGGCGCAATCGTCCCGCAGGCTAAACAGCGGAATATCGAGCCGCGTCCGACTTTCGTGGGATCTGGCGATGCATCACTGCCGGACTTGATGCTGAAGGTTACGACAGCAGGTCGCTGAGAATGGTCCACATTAGGCTCGGCCCATACCTTCGTTCCCGGCTTAGCAGACAACACAAACGAACGGATGAGTGGCATCTGCGCCCCACATGCCGGGTTAGGGCATTTGACCGTTCGCGCCCATAACCAAGCGATGATTGGGGCTTTAGTAATCCCGTACTCTTTGGGCAATTTCACCATGGGATAGAGATGCCCAAGCCGTTCTTCCGCCTGGTCACGAATCCATTGTCCGTAGTACGACAGATCCTCGATTAGCCCAGAAGCCCCGGCCCATGTACTTACACGCGCACCGCCCCTGTGGGTTTTCGGATTAACTGGAGCAGACCCTCCGAATCGCAGCGGGATTTCAACGATGGCCTTTGTAATCAGAACTGATACAGGATTGAGATCACTTGCATAAACCTCTAGGCCGAGGCGCAAAGCTTCCAGAGGAATCGCACCGCTCCCGGCGAAAGGATCGAGCATCGGCGGGGGGTTTCCGTTTGTACATCTGTCTATCTCGATCCGTGCCTGTCGAAGGACTTGTGAGTCGTTGATGTTTTCCCACTTTACCAGCGATTCGATGAGGCGAAAGAGGCGAAGGCGTTCTGCGTTTTGAGTCTCCTCATCAGGAAACTCATCAGGGTGGCTAGAGGGATCATCCACTAGTGACGCAAAGAGGACCGCTCTACAAGTTGCGAGCGGGCGGCGCGCCCACCATGGATGGAGCGTAGCAGGATGCCCATGACGTATCGTCTTTTCCCGGGCCGAGGCGGCGTTGATGGCCTCCAGGGGCAGGGCGACTTCGATCAGCTTCCTGCGCGGCGCGGTCATCGGATCTTCTCCGTGCCCGGCAGGGCGAGCAGCTTCTGGAGGTCAAGGTCGACCGAAATGAGCCCCCAGGCCGGGTCGGCGGAGAGGGTGCGCGCGAACGGGTTGGCGATGTAGTCGAGGCTGACGACGGCGTCGTCGCGGACGCGGGCGACGGCCAGGATGTAGTCGTGGGTGGCGTTGAGGCCGCGGTAGCACTCGTTGCGGCTGACGGTGACCGAGTCGGCGTCGGCGGCGCGGCCCTTGACCTCGATGAAGCGCAGGCGGCCGGTGGCGGGGTCGCGGGCCTCGATGTCGTAGCCGAGGTTGTCGCGCGAGACGTCGCGGGGGCCGCGGCCGCGGCGCTCCTCTTCGTCCATCACGGCGGCCATGGCCAGGGCCTCGATGCGCCGGCGGGCCTCCACGTCGACGCCCGGCCGCGGCGTGGGGCCGGCGGTGGGCGCGGGCGGCAAGAGGCGGGCCGGGACGACCAGGGCGCTGGCGACGAGGATGGGCGCCTGGGCGGCGAGCATCTTCTCGGCCTCCAGGGCGGCCAGGCGGGCCGTGCGGCGGTCGGTGAGGCTGTCGCGGCGCTCGGCGGCGCGGGCGGCGTTCATGCGCGGCTGCTTGCCGGCCAGCTCCAGGTCTTTGAGGCGCACGGTCTCGGCGTCCCAGTAGAGGATCTCCTTGGTCAGGCGGTCGTCGACGGCGGCGGCCGTCCGGGCGAGCAGGGCGAAGCGCGTCTGCTGGACGCGCTTGAAGTGCGGCTCGACCAGGTGGCCGATCGCGTAGCCGACGGCCTGCTGTTCCAGATCGCGGTCGACCCAGGCGGGGCGCAGGGCGGCGGCCGCGGCGGTCTCGCGCTCGTGCAGGGCGCGGTAGCCCAGATAGGGGCCATCGGCGCTGGGCGTGATGGTGCCGTCGGCGGCGATCTCGATGAAATGGAGCTCGCTGGAGACGACGTGCGCGGCGCCGCTGGGCAGGGGCCGGCCGTCGGTGATGTCCTGGCGGATGCAGAACAGGGCGCGCGGGGCGGCGGGCGCGTCCTCGCGCTCGTCGACCAGGATCGCGCCGCGCTGCAGCAGGGCGCCGTAGCGCTCCAGGATCAGGTCGAGCGTGCGGTCGAGCAGCGGGTGCCCGGGGGCGACAAAGAGGGCGGCGGGGCGGCGGTCCAGGCGGATAGCCGCCTTGTCGAAGCAGATGCGCTCGTAGCGGCGGGCCAGGGGGCGGTGCGCGGCGTCGGCGCGGCGGCGCAGCTCCACCGGCACGTGGGTGATCTCGAAGCGCGGCACCTTGCGATCCAGCGGAGTGCCGTTCATCTCGCGCACCACCTCGCGCTCCAGGATGGTGCCGCCGACGTGGTCGAAGGCGGCGCGGAAGAAGGCGGCGATGTAGTAGGGCACCAGGCGCTGAAGCTCGGCGCGCTGCATCTGCTCGCGCAGGTCGGCGACGACGCCCATGCCGAAGGCGCTGACGTTGAGGGCGTCCTGGGCGAGCACCTGCAGGATATGCTCCGGGCTAACCGCGGCGTCCATGCGCTGTTGCATGTAGGCGCGGGCCTGGGGACTCTCGCCTTCGAGGATCGAGTCGAGGATCAGCTTGCGCAGGTCATCACCCTCGAACAGCCGGCCGAGGACGTCGAAGACGCGGCCGCCGAGGGTTTGGCGCATCTCTTCGAGCTTGGCGAAGAGCGTGTCGAAGACGCGGCCCTCGCGCGTCTGGTAGGCCACCAGGTTCCAGACGAAGCACATCTCGGTCTGGCCGAAGCGGTGGATGCGGCCGAAGCGCTGCTCCAGGCGGTTGGGGTTCCAGGGCAGGTCGTAGTTGACCATCAGGTGCGCGTTCTGGAGGTTGATGCCCTCGCCGGCGGCGTCGGTGGCGACCAGGATCAGCACGTCGGGGTTGTTGACAAACTCCTCCTGCTGGCGGCGGCGCTCGTCGCGCGCCAGGCCGCCGTGGATGTGGGCGATGGCCTCGCGGGCGTGCAGCAGCCGGGCGATCTCCTCCACCAGGTAGTCGAGGGTGTCCTTGTGCTCGGTGAAGATGACCAGCTTGAGACGGCGGCCCTGCTGGTCGAACATCTCGGCGCGGTTTTGCAGTAGGGCTTTCAGCTCCCGCCACTTGGTGTCGACATGGCTGTCGAGCAGGTCCTTGGCCCGTGCCTCCAGCCCCTTGAGCACGTCGATTTCGGCGCGCAGCTCCAGCAGGGTGGTGGCCGCGCTGGCGGCGTCCACGATCTGCTCGACTTCGGCCTCGGGCCGCTCCTCCAGGTCGTCGTCCAGGTCCTCCGGCTTGAGACTGCCGACCGCCAGGCCGCCGGCGAGGTCCAGCCGGTCGGCGGCGCCGGGCTTCTGCTGGCGTTTGTCGTCGTAGGTCGCTTCGAGGCGCTTGCGCCGGCGGGCCAGGGACTGGTAGATGGCGTTGGGCGAGGAGGCCAGGCGGCGTTGCAGCACGGTGAGGGCAAAGCCGACGACGGCGCGGCGCTTCTTGGCGTCGGGCGGCGCCCCCTGGGCCTGGGCGTCGGCGGCCTGCACAGCGCCGTCGGCGCGGCCCATCTGCTCGCGGACATAGGCGGTGACGCGCTCATAGAGGTCCTGCTCGCTGGGCTGGCCCTCGGGCGCCGTGCTGAGGGCGTAGTTGACCGTGTAGGCGCGGCGCTCCGGGAAGAGGCGGTGGCCGCTGAAGTCGACCAGGTCCTCTTTGAGGCGGCGGAGCATGAGGTCGGCCACGTCGGCCTGGTGGATGCCAGGGCGGTACTTGCCCTCGAAGCGGTCGGGGTCGAGCAGGGCCATGAAGAGCTGGAAATCGGCCTCTTTGCCGTGGTGCGGGGTGGCCGTCATGAGCAGGTAATTGCGCGTCCGCTCGGTCAGCGCCTGGCCCAGCCGGTAACGCGCGGTCTCGCGGCGGTCGCCGGCGGTGTCGTAGCTGGCGCTCATCTTATGCGCTTCGTCGACGACGACGAGGTCCCAATCGCTCTGCCGCAGGCGCTCGATATTCTCGTCCTGCTTGAGCAGGTCGATGCGGCTGATGACGAGCGGGTGCTCCTCGAAGGGGTTGCCCAGCGCCTGCTCGATCTCGCCCCGGCCGACGATGCGGAACTCGAGGTCGAACTTCTGGGCGAGCTCGTCCTGCCATTGCTCGGCGAGGCTGGCCGGCGCGACGATGAGGCAGCGCTCCAATTCGCCGCGCAGCATCAGTTCCTTGATCAGCAGGCCGGCCATAATCGTCTTGCCGGCGCCGGGGTCGTCGGCGAGCAGGAAGCGCAGGGGCTGGCGCTTGAGCATGGCGCCGTAGACGGCGTCGATCTGATGCGGCAGCGGCTCGACGCGGGAGACGGTGACGCCGAGGAAGGGGTCAAAGAGGAAGGCCAGGCGGATGCGGAAGGCCTCTAGCGCGAGCTGGAAGCGATCGCCGTCGGCGTCGAAAGCCCAGGGGGTGCCGGCCTGCACGATGGCGAGGCCGGGCGCCTGCCAATCGTAGAGCAGCTGCTGGCCCACCTGCCCGGTGCTCTCCACGCGATAGGTCAGCTTGACGGTGGCGTGATTGAACCACTCCACGTCGACCACCGTCACGGAGGTATTGGGGACGATGCCGGCGACCTGCGCATCTTTGTGCAAGTCCTTCAGCTCGGCCATGGCGAAGCACCCTTTCCTTTAGCGTAGGAGGAATTTGCAGGAGGCCCGGGCGTGCGTCGCGGTTGTCCCGACCGGCGACGCTTTGTGCATTGTAGCAGGTTTGGCCCTCGGTCGCAACTCGGCGGTCCCGGGGTTCAAGAGCGGACCGATCGTGCCGAGCACGCGGCGCAGAAGGGGATGCGCCGTTATTCGGACTGTGGGAGAGGGCTCGGCCCTCGAAATACTCGCCTCATGACCCGGCGTAGGATCGGGGCCCACCCACGCGGCCAGAGCGTCGAGGGCCGAGCCCTCTCCCACAGCCGCGTCAGGCGCGGGTAGTGCCCATCACCGACGCCCCGTTGCACACACGATCGGTCCGCTCCTGCCCCGGAGTGATGATCGTCAGCCCGCGGAGGCGGGCTTCGCCCGGTGTTGCCGCGGCTTTAGCCGCCAGGCGTCCGCCCCAGGACCGCGCTGCCCGGAGGTCGCCGCGCTCCCCACCCCGGCACGGCACGCCGTGCCCCTACAACTGCCAAACGATGCTGCGCATCCTTCCTGGGGGCGGCGGGGTGGTTGTCAAATATCTTACGATCAGGCAGAGCAACTGACTCTTAATCAGTGGGTTCTCGGTGGGGTGAAAAGATCGCTACTTTTCCGTCAAAATAGGCCTGACATAAGCCTAAAATAGGGATTGGTGACCCGCCCGGGACTCGAACCCGGAACCCACTGATTAAGAGTCAGTTGCTCTGCCAATTGAGCTAGCGAGTCAAACGCTGCTCCAAGCCACCCGGTTAGGCCCGGTGGGGTTTGGAGCGTTATTATTATAGCAGTTCGCCCCCCGCCTGTCAAGCGCGATCGTCCCGCGGCGCCGCCGCGGCCGGCGGGCGCCCCAGCGGCCCGGCGCCGGTCCGGCTCCAGACCAGCAGCCCGCTGGCCACCCCGGTGAGCCCCAGGCCGGCCAGCCAGGCCACAGTGGTCAGCCACAGCAGGTCGTCCTCGCGCTTTTCCACTTCCCGGAGCGACCGGCCGGCGAGCACAAAGCCCGGCGCCGGCCCGGTCACGGGGGCGACCACGACGGCGCTGCGCACCCCCGCCTGCGGGTCCGGCGACCAGGTAAACCGGAGCTCGCCCCGCTGCCGGGCATCCGCGAAGACACCACTGGGCAGGATCGGCGGCCCGCCGTTGAGCTGCACCGAGGACGCAATCAGCCGGCCCTGGGCGTCGAAGATCATCAAGTAGGGGGCCAGACTCGCCGCCATATTGACCTTGGTGGCTGGGATCACCGCCTGTGGCGTTTGCCCGCCGGCCAGGGCGGCGGCCGTATCTTCGGCGAGCTGAATCTGCGGGTCGTCGGCCCCCGCCCGTAAGCTATGTTGAGCCGTGCCATAGACCAGGCCGGCCACCATCGTCACCAGCACAAGGCCTGGCAGCCAGTGGAGCACGATCTGGCCAAGCGGAGAGGCAAGAATATTGCGCATGCGGCAATCTATCCTTCTTTGTGCGGATATCGGGATTCGCTAATATGAGGCCGAGCTATTCCGTCAGCCCGCGCAGGCGGGCTTCGTTTGCGTAGCTGCGGCTTCAGCCGCTGGGTTTCCTAGATCTGGATTCGATTGTAGCGCAAGGGGCCGGGGAAAGCGCGAGTTTGAGACCGGCAGACGACGCACTCAAGTGCTTGACGGCGGGATCGCCCCGGCACGCAGCTTGCTCAACATCCAGGAACCGGCCCCCCTGGCGCGCCGGGCGGCGTGGGGCGCCCGGCGGCGATTCTCAGGGCTCGCCGGCCGGCGGGGTGCCTTCGGGCGGCCGGACTATGACGCGGGCGGCGTGGGGCGGCGGCGGGGTGACCGCCGGGAGGGCGCCCGGGTGGTCCGTAGTCGCCGGCGCGGTATCCGCATCCGGCCCGGGACCTTCCGCGGGAGCGGGCGTCAGCCTGGCGCCTCGGCTGTTCAGCTCGGCGGCGACCTCGTCGGGCACGATCAGCAGGTCCTTGCCGAAGCGCAGCCCGGCCGCCGCGCCAAAGGTCTTCTGGGCGTGAGTCAGCTGGTCCCAGAAGCTACCGCTCATCTGGTAGCGGATAATCTGGTACTGTTCGGCATCCATCTCGATATCGCCGAGGGTGCCGAGCAAGACGCCGCCATGGCTCACTACTTTCATATCGACCAGGTCGTCGAGGGTCGGCATCTCCTGGATCTCCGGGACTTCGTCGGCGCGATCATGCAGGAGGCTGCGGTCGTTGATCGTCACCGCGTCGGCGCCAATGCTGCGGATATCGCTGGCGCGCAACCACTTGGCGCCCCCCAGCAGACCCGTCTTCACTTTCAAGCCGAGCACCCGGCTGGTGGCGGGGTCGAAGATCACGCTATCGACGGTACCGATCTTTTCGGCCTGGGCCAGGCTGACGACCGCCCGGCCTTTGAGTTCACTGGCTTTGAGGGTGCTCACAGGGGCCTCCATATCATGACTAAGGCTGGCTATAGGGCGGCGGGGTGCCGGGCCGCCGGAATCTCCGGGCCGTGCGGGATAGTATAATGCATGCCGGGCGCTTGTTCAACAGGCAGAGAGATGCTATAATCCGCTTGCAGCGAGGATACCGGCGGCGCGGCGGGTAGAGGGAAGTTTTTTGGATCAACAGCAGCGAAATATCGAGGACGAGGACTTGATTGCCCGCATGGCGGCGCGCGACCCGACGGCGCTGGCGGCACTCTACGATCAATATGATCGGCTGGTCTTCTCCTTCGTTTTCCACATCCTCAACGACGCGGCCTCGGCCGAGGAAGTCACGCAGGATGTGTTTTTGCGCGCCTGGGAAGCCGCCGCCAAGTTCCAGGTCGGGCGCGGCCGGGTCTCCTCATGGCTGCTGGCCATTGCCCACAACCGGGCGATCGACGAGCTCCGCAGCCGGCGCGCGCGGGGCGCCAAGGTGACGACCTCGTACGACCTGGCCACCCCCAGCGAGCTTGAGCAGGCCTTTCGCTCCAGCATGGGCGGCACGACGGCCGAGGATGCGCTCGACCCGCAGGAGGCGGCGCTCGGCGGCCTGCGGCGGGCGCGGGTGCTGGAAGCGCTCAAGCTCCTCCCGCCGGAGCAAAGCCGGGTGATTACCCTGGCCTATTATGGCGGCTTTACCCACCGCGAGATCGCCGAGCGGCTGCAGGAGCCGCTCGGCACCGTCAAGACCCGGCTGCGGCTCGGCTTGCAGAAGCTACGCAATTTACTGGCGGCCGAGATGCAGGCCAGCGAAATGTAGGTCCAAATCTTAGAGCCTTGCGTATTAAAGGTAGATGATGGCCCTACCACCCCGGCGTGGCGGCCGCTGAGTGTTTCTTGCGCAATCAGGGCGCGATCATGACAGCTATGCAGCCGCCCAATGCAACGCGGGCGGGCCAGAAGGATCATGAAACAGGTTAACTGCCAAGACGTTGAACCCTTGATCCCGGCGACCGCCGCCGGGGCCCTGGATGAGGACGAAGCCCAGGCGATTCGCGCTCACCTGGCGATCTGTCCGCCCTGTGTGAAGCATTACCACGACTTCCAGCAGACCGTGGAGCAACTGGCGTATGCTGTCCCCCAGGTCCCGCCGCCCGCCGCCCTACGCGTCAAGATCCTGCAAGTGGTCACGACGACCGCGCAGCCGGCCCCCGCCCAGGTGCCGTCCCTGATGCCGCTGAATGGGGCCCGCCCCGCTGGACGGGCCCGCCCGGATCGCCCCCAGCGCCCCCTCGCCACACTCTACCAGCAATTCGCCCCGGCCACGCTGGCCGCCTGCCTCCTCTTACTGATCGGCGCGGGGATCTGGATCGGGGTCCTCTCGGAACGGATGACCATGATGGAGCGGGGAGTGGCCCAGCAGCAGGCGGTGCGGGACCTGTTACACCAGCCGGGCGCGGAAATGGCGGCGCTCAAGCCGACCGCGTCCACGATTCCGGCCGGCGGCCAGGTGATCATGGCGCCCGGGCATCGCCAGGTGGCCGTGATGGCCGTACATCTGCCCCCGCCCGCGAATGGCCGGACCTACCAGCTCTGGATGCTCCAGCATGGCAACCAGCAGCCGGTGCCGGCCGGCCTGCTCTATGTCGACGGCGACGGCACCGTCATGACGATGGTCGACACGCCGTCCGACCCCGGGGCCATGGCCGGCGTGCGCATCACTGACGAGCCGTCGGCCGGCAGCCGGACGCCGACCGGCACGAACTGGCTGGAGGCCTGGTACCGCTGAGCGCCAGTGCGGAGTGCGGAGTGCGGAGTGCGGAATAGGCACGACGGGAGATCGGACGGGGCGCCAGGGGCGCCCCTTTTGATTTCCTAAGCTTAACGGTTATGCAATCCACCCTCAGATTCGGGCGGTGGGGCGCAGCACATCGAGAGATAGCCGATCTTGGCGATCTGGCCGCGGGTGGCGTTGTTGTACGGGCGGAAGTAGGGGCGGCTGTGGCTGTCGCAGGGCTCGCCGATCCCCCCACAGCTATAGCCCGAGATGATGCCGTGGTAGTAGGCCGTCTCCACGAAGGGGTAGAAGGCCGTGTTCGGCACGACGTCGGCGAAGCTGCCGAGCGGCGGGTTGACGACTCTCCAGCCCGCGGCCCCCACAGCGATCTTGCTCAGCTGGCCGCGCGTCACCTGGGTGTACGGGCGGAAGTAGGGCCGGTTGCGGCTATCGCAGGGCTCGTTTGGCTCCCCGCAGGTGTAGCCCGAGACGATATTGGCGGCAACTGCGGTCTCGATCACGCTGAAGAACGGGAAGGTCGGCGGCACGTCGGCGAAGGTGTAGCCCCCGCCGACCGGCGTGCTGACAACTTTCTGGAAGCCGAGCACGACGATCTTGACCATCTGGGCGCGCGTGGTGTTGTTGTAGGGGCGGAAGCTGAAAGTGCCGTCGCCATTGCGGTAGCCACTGATTACCCCATGACAGGCCAGATACAGCACCGGCCCATAGAAATAGTCCGTGGCCTGCACATCGACGAAGCTCAGCGGGCAGGGTGTAGGGCTCGGCCCGGCCGTGTTGGTCGGCGCGGTGGTGCGCGTGGCGCTGATCGGCGGCACGGGCGTAGTCGTCGCCGTGTTGGTCGACGGCACGGGCGTAGTCGTCGCCGTGTTGGTTGATGTATTCGTGTTTGTTGGCGTATCCGTTGGCGTAGGCGTTGGCGTGTTAGTGTTGGTTGGTGTATTCGTGGCTGTTGGCGTATTTGTGGAGGTCGGGCTGGGCGTGCCGCAGGGATCGGCATAATGTGCTACTAGCGTTTGGGAGTAGCCGCCGGCGCTGTAGTCGCCGACGCCCCAGATATTGTTAGCAGTTACCACCGCCACTCCCCGGAAAGCACTAAAGTTCCCCAGGTTGGGACTGGGCACAACCGTCCAACTGCTACCATCCCAGTGCTCGCTCAGTGTTTGGAATACTAAATTACCAACATAGGAGTAACCCAGAGCCCAAACGTCATTGGTTGTTACCGGCCCCACACTATAGAAGCGATTGCCAATTCCTGGATTAGGGCTGGACACCACGGCCCAACTCGTGCCGTTCCAGTGCTTGGTCAGCGCCTGGCTTTGGTTACCGAAGTTGCCGTTGTCTCCGACGGCCCAGACGTCGTCGGTCGCCACTACCGCCACGCTGTTCAACCCATCGTTGCCGATATTGATGCTAGGGCTGGGCACCACGGCCCAGCTCATACCGTTCCAGTGTAAGGTTAGCGTACCCCCGGCGCCCCCAACAGCCCAAACATCAGTAGCCGTTACTGCTGCAACTCCGTAGAGAAAGTTATTTCCTGCGCCAACGTTAGGACTGGGCACCACTGTCCAACTCGTACCATCCCAGTGTTCCACCAACGTTTGGGGCGCCAAGTTGCCATTTTCGTAATAGCCCACGGCCCAAATGTCAGTAGTTGCCACTGCAGCCACTCCATAGAGAGCGTTGCTGTTTGTTCCTGGATTGGGGCTGGAAACAACCGTCCAACTCGTCCCGTCCCAGTGCTCGGCTAATGTGCGGAACACAAAGTTACCGATATCGTAGTAACCAACGGCCCAGATATCATCGGCACTTTTGGCCGCCACTCCCGTGAGGATACCGAGATGGGGGCTGGGCACGACGCGCCATTGCGCGCCGTCCCAATGCTCCACCAGCGTCTGGTCTCCATTGCCATTATAGTAGTATCCGACAGCCCAAATATCGTCGACGGCCACCACTGCCGCACCATTGAGGTAGTTGCCGGCCCCGCCAGCGTTAGGGCTGGCGACTACCCGCCAGGCCAAACCACAGGGCGGGATCGCGGTGGGGGTGGCGGTCGGTATGCTGGTGGCTGTGTTGGTGGCCGACCCGGGCGTCCTGGTGGCCGTGGCCGTGATTATCACGGCGGCATTGAGCTGGGCACCCGTGCCGGGCGCGGGGAGCGCCGCGCGTGCCGGGCCGGCGAACGCTGGTCCGAGGCTCAGCAGCAGGAAGAGAGTGAGCAGTGCCCCTTGGTGGAGGTAATGAGGACGCATCATAGGGGAGACTCCAGGCCGTGCGCGTTATTCGATGGTGAACACGGTGGCCTCGCCGCCGTTGAGGGTGACGACGACCTGGCCGTCGGTGGCCGCGAAGGTGCTCAGGGCCGGCAGGTTGTTGTCGAAGTGCTGGGTGACCCGATGAGTAGCGCGCCAGGTGACCGGGCCGATGTTGACGCTGGCGGTCAGCGGCTCGGCGGCGTTGGCATTGACCACCAGCAGCAGGCCGCGCGTGCCCGTCCAGTAGAAGTAGGCAAACGCCTCGTGGTGTTTCAGCGAGTAGAAGTGGAAGAATTGGGGGCTCAGCAGATCCGCGTAGGTCCGCCGCAGGGCGCCCGCTGCCTGGAGCACGGGCACCAGGTCGTCCCGTCCGTTCCAGTGCAGGCCGCAGATGTCGAAAAAGGCGAGCTTGCCGTAGAAGGGGTCGCCCGGATCGAGCGCGTAGCGCGAGCCTTCCGGGTGATCGAGGCCGAGGTTCATCGGCTGGCGCTCGTAGATCTCCTGGCCGGCGTTGATGTAGGGCAGGGTATTGACCAGGAAATAGTTCATGATGCTATAGGCCCGGGCCAGTTGTGATCCGCCCGGCCGCATGACGGCGCGGGGCGAATCGGCGATCTCCGCGGCGGCCAGGATCGGCAGCACCAGGCGTGGCGCGTCCCACTCCACCAACCCCCAGAAGAGCCCCTGCTGGACCTGGTGCTCGGTCTGCCAGCTGTTGCCCAGGAAGGCATGATAGCCCGCCGCCTTGCTCTTGCGGTCGTTGGCCATCGCCAGCTCCTCGGCCAGGAAGGCAAACGCGGGGTCGGTGGCCGTCGCCGTGGCGATGATCCGGCGCTCCAGGCCCTTCGGCAAGGCGTGTCCCATATCCAGGCGGGCGCCGTCGATGCCGTAGGTGCGCTGCCAGTGGGGGATGATGTTCAGGATAAACTCCCAGAGGCCGGCGTTCGGTTGCGTCCCGGGGAAGACGCTCGACTTGGCCACGTCGAACAGCATGTAGGGGGCTTGGGCGGCCGCGGCGGGCAGATATGCCTGCGACTCCGCCGGGTGGTCCATATAGAGGCGGAGGAAGGTCACGTCGTCCCAGGGCGGTTGGGTGTCGTTGATCCAGTCGCTGAACGCGGGCGGCGTGATGACCCCGAACTGCCGGGCGATCTGCTCCAGCACATCGGGGTCCTGGCCGTGGGCGGCGACGAATGGGGGCCAGGCCGCCGGATGCGTGGTCTGCGGGTCGGGCGCGAAGCGGGCGAGATGGGCCTGCACGGCAGGCTGCGCGTAGATCTGGCCCAGCGTCGCGCTGCGCGGCTGCTCGAAGCCGAGCCCGGCCACCGGCGGCGGGCCGAAGCTTGGCAGCTCCGCGGCCTTGATCCAGTAGAACCAGTCCGGGTGCTGCAAGAGCAGGTCGTTGTCCCGCGACGCGGTGCGCGGGATAAAGTCGAGCATCACGCGCAGGCCCAGGATGTGGCAGGCTTCGACCAGGGCCGCGAACTCGTCGCCCGCGGTCGCCGCCGTGCCCAGCAGGCTGTCGTGGTAGCTGGGCTCGACGTCGGTGAAGCTCTTGACGCTGTAGGGGCTGCCGACCTCGCCTTTGCGGTAGACATTACTGTATTTGGTCACCGGCAGCAGGTAGAGCGTGTCCACCCCGAACGATTGGATCTGGGGCAGGTAGGCAATGAGCTTGAGGAAAGTCCCGGTTTCCGTATAGGCGCCCCCGCTCCCGGCCGGGGCGATCTGGCCATCCAGGTCATGGTCGTAGGCGGTCGCCGAGCGGACGAAGGCGCCATAGACCACCGCTTTGCTCAGCCACTCGGCATCGTTCTCGCCGCGCAGCGTCGCCAGCGAGCGGCCGTAGTCGGTGCGGGCCTCGGCGCGGGCGAGAATGCCGGCGAGCGCCTGCGCATAATAGGCGTAGGGATCGACCTGGATAATGCCGCGCTGCTCCGCCCGGGGGCCGACATAGCCGGCGGCCCACCGCGGCGGGATGGCGTAATCCGGCGACACGGGGCCATGGTGGGCCAAATAGTCATGCAATTGCGTTAGTTTCACGGCGCGATCTCTCCTGGGGCAAGGATGGGGCGGCGGCCGGCTCCTGCAGGGACCGCGCCCGCCCTATTATAGCAGAAGTGTCCCGGGTCTGCTGCGCGCCCCGACCCGCGCAGTTGTGTATTTGCGCGGGTCGGGGTTACGGGGCGCCGCGCCGGCTACTTCACGGTGAAGGCGCCGCCGTCGCTGTGGCCGAAGACGTCCGGGTAGTAGAGGAGCTCGGCATGGGCGGGCAGCGCCAGGTAGACGCCCGGCGTGGTTGCCCGCGCATAGTACTCGTAGACGTAGGTGCCGGGGCTCATATAGGTGGCAAAGAGCACCGTGCGGTCGTCGCGCATCTCGACGTTATCGAACGGTCCCCAACGATAATACCACTCGTCGTAGATGCCGTAGTGATTACCCTCGGCGTCGCCCTGCTGGAAGCCGGACGGGTTGGTCGGCCGCTCGGTGAACGAGGTGGTGTTGAGCGAGCCGTTGATCCCCTCCAGGCCGGCAGGCAGCGGATCGGTGACCAGCACATAGTACGAGGTCTCGGGGGCCACGATCGTCAGGCGGACCTTGATCAGGTCGCCGGCCGCCGTCTCCTTGATCGGTTCGGCGCTCGCCGTCCCGCTGCTGCCGCCGGTCATCCGGTAATAGGTGCGGGTGATCGACAGGCCTTCGCTGCGCGCCTTGATGCCCTCCCCGGGCACATAGTAGCGCAGGCTGACCTGGTAGTACATCTTGCCCTTGGTGCCGTCGCGGGCCAGGGCCAGGTCGCCCAGCGTGTTCTGGGGCATGCCGGCCACCGGCAGCCGCAGGGTGGTCGTGCCGGTCAGGGTGGCGCGGTTGGCCACGCCCTCCCCGAGCAGCTTATCGAAGGCGCTCACCTGCCAGGTGTAGTCGGCCCCCAGCTCTTTGCTCTGGCGGATGTAGTGGGCCAGGCTGATCAGGCTAATGGCCGTCTCCTGGGTGCTGAGCCAATGGCCTTCCTTTTCGGCGGTCATCAGCCAGCGCACCGTTTTGGGCACCAGGGGATCGCTGGGGGCCAGGGTGACCAGCGCGTCGAGGGCCAGGGCGGTGGCGCGGGTGTCCGTGCCCATGCTCCAGTAGTCGGGCTGGCTTTCCTCCCAATGGGCGGTCGTGCTGCTCTGGCGGGCCGCGGCGGCCAGGCTGTCGAGGACCGTTTTGCTGTCGCTCTGCTGGCCGGCTTTGGCCAGGCCCAGCGCGAGCCAGGCGCGGGCATGGGTGCTGAGGCGCGCCACCTGCGCGATCAGATCATGGGCCTCGGTTTGCAGCTGGCCGTCCGTATCATTGCCGCCGGTCGCGCCGAGCAACACATAGTAGCTGTAGGCGCGCATATTCAGGTGGTAAGTCTCGTCGATGCCCGGCGTCGCGTTTTCCTGCTGAAAGGCTTTCAGCCGATCCAGGCCGCGCGACAGCAGGTCGGGCGGCACGGCATAGCCGGCATCGCGGGCCGCGGTCAGGCCCTGCACGGTATAGGCCGTTTCCCACCAGTTGGATGGCCCGCGCTCCCACCAGGCCCAGCCGCCATCGGCCTGCTGGAGCGCGGTCAGCCGCGTGACCGCGCGATCGACCAGGCCCGGGAGCTCGGCGGCGTACGGGGTTTTGAGGCCTTGCTCCTCGTAGACTTGCTCCAGCACGACCAGCGGTAAGAAGCGGCTGACCGTCTCATCCGTGCTTTCGTAGGGATATTCTTTCACATAGACGATGCTGTCGACCGTCGCCGCGGCGAGCGACGGCGAGACCTGGACGACCAGTTCGCCAAGCAGCGGGTTCAGACTGTAGGGCAGGAAGACCGACTCGTCGGCCCGCGTGCCGCTCACTTCGCCGCTGGTGGCGACCGCCTCCGGGGCCGCGAACGGCTGCACGGGCAGGTGGGCGGCGACAGCGTCTTCCAGATAGCCGTTGTTGACGTCCAGGGTATGCACCCAGTAGCGCAGGTTGGCCACGTCACCCTTGCCGACCTGGACGCTCCAGGTCACGACGGCCTGCTCGCCGGCGCCGACGGTGATCGATTGGGCCGCCGGCGGCTGCGCGTCGAGGGTCAGCGCCCCGCTGACTTCGAGGCTGGCGACCACCTGCAGCGGGCCCGCTGTGTTATTGTGGATGATGGCCTGCGGGTGCGGGTTGTCGCCCGTGGTCAGGAAGCGGGGCTGGACCGGGCGCAGCAGCAACGGCTGGGTGACCGTGAGGGGCAGGGTCGCCATCCCGGCCCGGGTATCGGCGGTGATGCCCTGGGCGGTCAGCCGCCAGGTGGTCAGGTTGTCGGGCAGGGGCACGGGCACGGTGGCGCTGCCATCCGGCCCGGTGGTGATGGTCGCCTGCCAGAAAGCGGTGTCGCGGAAGTCCGTGCGGACTTTCTTGGGCGCCGCGGGCGCGGCGGGCGCCGCCAGGCTCGCGCTGGCGGCTTTATCGGCCGTGGGGGCGGGTATCGCGCCCGGCTCCACCATGCCGCCCCCCGCGTACCCCGCCGGGCGGCCTTCCTGCTGCCCGGAGCTGAAGCTGGTTGAGGTGGCGACGCCCAGGCCGCGCTCGCTCCAGAAGGTGCCGAACAGGTCGGCACTGTTGTCGCCGGCCAGGGCGAAGATGGCCTCGTCGACGACGGCCAGGGAGAGTTCGCCCGGCGCCGGGTTGCCCGCGCTGTCCCGCGTGTGCAGGGTCATCGTCGCCGTGCTGCCCGGCGCGAACGGCCCGGGGCCGACGGGCTCCAGCGTCACGTGCAGCTGCTCCCCGGAGGTGTCGACCGGCAGGTTGACATAACCCTGCCGTAGCGTGACCTGGTTGGTCCAGTCGACGGGCGCCCCCGGCACCGAGGTCTGAGGCCCCAGCAGGGTGAGGCCGACGTAGATATTGGGCAGGTCGCCGGCCTCCAGGGGCACGTCGATCGTCGGCGCGCCGCCCTGGAGCGTCAGCACGCGGTAGCGTTTCAGGTGGCCGCGCTCGACCGTCAGCAGCGCGGTGGCCTGCGGGAAGGGCGAGGTCACCAGGATGTGGGCGGTTTCGCCGATCTTGTATTTCGGCTTATCGGCGACCAGCTTGACCTGCTGCTCGTTCTGGTAGCGCCAGGGCACGGTGCCCGGGTCGCTGCTGGCCACCCAGAGCTCAGTGCTGCTGTGGATGAGGTTGCCGCGCGCATCGGTGCTTTCGCCGATCACCCGGTATTCGCCGCCGGATGGCGCGGTGAAGAGATACGTCGCGCGGCCCTGGGCATCGGTCGTCACCGTCGCCTGGTCGACGGCCACCTCGTTCAACTGCCAGTTGCCGCTGCCGGCGGGCGGGGGCGCCCACTCGCTGCGCACGAAGCGCAACTGCACCACCGCATTGGGCTGCAGATGGGTCGCATCGGCCGCCACGGTGCGCACGGTGATCGTCGTCGGCTGCTTGGCCGTGGCGATGTAGTCGCCCAGGTGGAGGCCGACGTAGTAGAGCCCCTGGTGGACGACCACGCCGGTGCTGGCCGCGACCGCCTGGTTGCTCAGGTCCTGGACCTGGCCCTCGATCTGCAGCGATTTGCTGCCGACCGTGGTGGTCACATAACGGCTGACGTCCACGGTGAGCATGCCATCTTTGCCCGTCCGCGCCTGGAACGATTGGACGGGGGCCGGCTGCGGCGGCCGAAACGGGCTCATCCTTTCAGCCACGTCGTCCACGAGCCAGGGATAGCCGCCCTCCCCGAAGGTATAGGACTCCCCGGTGTCGGGGTCGCTCCAGCCGAAGTAGTACGGGCTGCTCTCCAAGGTGACGGTGGTCGTGACATTGGCCAGCGGCCCGCCGAAGTAGTAGCTCGTGGCGATCGTGGCCGTGACCGGGTCGCCATGGACGACACTGCCCTGGCCGGCCGTGACGTTGACCTGGAAGTCCGGCTTACGATATTCCTCGACCTGGAAGCTGGCCGACGCGCTGCTGCCTTCGAGGGTATAGCTCCCGGTGGCGGCGTTGTCGGGCAAGGTGAACTGGCCGTTATAGGTGCCGACCGCCGAGAGCGTGGCGGTGCCGGTGTAGATGCGGGTCTGCCCTTCGCGCCCATAGGTGTAAGCGGAGAGATTGACCGTGCCGCCCGCGGCCGGCAGGGTATAGTGGGCGTCGTCGTCGAGCCGGGAGGCGCCGCGGTAGTAGACGACCTGGCCGGGCCGGTAGATCGGGCGGTCGGTGTAGAGCGCGCCATTGGTCTGGGCGCCGCCCATCCCGGCGGGCTCGATATTCGCATTCCAGCCGGTGAGCACCAGGCTGGTATCGTCCTGTTGCTCGCCCCAGATGGCGAGGCGGTCATAGCTGGTGCGGTCCAGCTTCAGGCGCAGCACCCCGTCGTCGCCGGTGTGCCCATGCTGGCTGCTTGCCAGGCCCCCGTTGTTCCAGAGCTCGACGCGCAACGGGTAGTTCGGTACCGGGTGCCCGCTGCCCAGGTCGGCGGCCCAGATCAGCAGGTCGCTGCCCTCGGTTTTGCTGACCAACCCGGTGCGGCCCACGAGCAAGATAGCCCATCCTTCGAGGGGCTCGGGGCTGTACGGCGTCTGGGCGGTGGCGCGCACGAAGTAGTAGCCGGGGGGGAGGCGATCGGCCGCGCCGTTGAGGCCCAGCGTCGGATAGAGCGTCGCCGGCCCCTGGCTGCTCGCCGGCACCGGCACATCCCACTCCCGTTTTAGCTGGCCCGGGTAGCTGGGGGTCGGGTTGGACTGGGGAAAGTAGAGCTGATTGTTCTGGAGGATGCCCCGCAGCTCGCCCTCGTCGATCTGATAGAGATGGAGGGTCAACGTGCTGAGATTCGCCGTCTCCAGCTGCACGCGGGACGGGCGATCGGCGTAGACCGGCTGGAAGCTGCCCCCCTTGAGGTCCAGACTGGGCGGCAGCGGGCCGATCTTGACCTGCCAGGTGGCCGGGGCCACCGGGAAGCCCCACTTGTCGCGCAGGCCCGCCTGGAGCGCAAAATTGTAGGTCGTGTTGGGCAGCAGCTGCACGGCCTCCGTATAGGCGCTGGTCCCGGAGAAGGTCAGTTGGTTATGGTAGCCTTGCGGCGCCGGGTCGACGGTGAAGTACTGGGCGATATCCTGGCCTGAGGCCAGGGGGTTGTTGAATGAAAAGCCAAAGCTGGTGCTGGGCGGGACCGGCTGATCGCCCGAGTTCTCGGGGCTATGGGCTTGGACCTGGGTGGGCGTGGTGGTCGTGAACGTCCAGGAGTTATCGTGGGCCGCCAGCTGCACAGCGTTGCCGGTGGCCGGCTTGACCGTGCCCGCCACGAGGACATCGTAGGTCTGGCTGAATTCGAGCAGGCTGCCCGGGGTAAAGGTCAGCACCGTGCTGTCGGGCGACCAGGCATAGTTGCCGGGTAAGGCGGCACTGCGGTCGTGGACGTGGGATGTGAAGGCCTGCTGGACGGAATCGTGGTCCATCGGCTGATTGAAGCGCACGACGATCGCCGTGTCGAGCGGGACCAGGCTGGTGCCATTATCCGGCTCGACGCTCAAGATGGCCGGCTTGATCGTCGTGAAGCGGAACGTGGTCCCCTGGCGGAGCCCGATGCCGGTCGCGTCGGGCCAGCCGGCGTTGGCGGTCACGGCATACTCGGTGGCCGGCAGGAAGCCCGTCGCGGCGTGGAAGCCGGCCGCGGCTGTGCCGAGCCAGACCCAGCGCCCGGCCACGGCCGGCTGGATCGACACCCACTGGCCGGCGTCCGGCTGATGATCGAGGGCCGTCAGCGGGATCATCGGCCGGTTGAAGCTGATCGTGATAATCGTGTCGGTTGGAACCTCGGCGGCGCCGGCACTCGGCAGGGTGCGCAGGATCGCCGGCGGCGCGGCCGTCTTGAACTGCACGGCCAGGGGCGCGGCCAGGCCTTGCCCGCCCTGCGTTTTCGCGCCGCTGCCGACGGTGACGCTATAGGTCGTGCTGGGGGCGAGGGGCGCGTGTGGGGTGAAGACGAGGGTGTTGGTCTGCCAGGTGAAATCGCCGGGCGCCGCCGGCTGGAGCACAAACGCCGTCTGGGCGGAGGGATGGTCCATGGCCTCGGAGAAGGTCACGGCGATCGGGGCGAGCCCGGCGATATCGCCCGCCCGCATCCCGACCCCGGCGGTGATGCCGAGCACATGCGGCCCGTGGATCACCTGGCGCGGCTCGGGCGTGAAAGTGGCCGCGCCCGCCAGCGGTGTCGCGGTACTCGCATCCGGCGGCGGCGGGGCCGGCGGCGTGGTCGTCGGCGGCGGGACGGTGGGAGGTGCCGCCGTCGGCCCCGCGATGGTGGCCGTGGGGGTCCCGGGCGGCGGTCCGGACTGCCCGCCGGATGCGGTCAAGGCGCTGATGCCCAGCACCAGGACGGCGACGAGCCCGGCGACCAGGATCAGGCCGGTCCACGGGGGGCTGGATCGCCGGGGGGGCGATCCCGCGGGCGTGGCGGTCGTGTCTTCACTCATCAAATAACCTCCCCAGATCAGATTCAGATTCGGTAGTCCTCGATATAGAGATGCCGAACCCCGCTATAAAGTTCCCGGCCGATTTTCAGGGTGGGGACGCCTGCGAGGGTGTGGATCATTCGCCGCGGCGGCGATACGGGACCTGCAGGAGCCCGGCCGCTTTGCGCTTGGCGGCTTCGGGCCGGCGATCGTAGCGGGCCGTGGTCTGGACATTGGCATGGCCGGCGAGCTTGGCCACGGTGGCGATATCGGCGCCGGCATCCAGCAGATCGCTGACAAAGGTGCGGCGCATGTCGTGCGGCGAGAAGTGGGTCAGGCCGGCCTGCTTGCCGCGCTTATTCAGGATGTTATAGACGGCCTGGGCGGTGAGGTGGCGGGGCAAGCACTTGCCGGTTTTGGTGATCGGCCAGAACAGCGCCCCCGCGCCGTCCCCGCGGATGGCCAGCCAGTCGGCGAGGGCGCCGGCGGCGCCGCCGAGCACATACACCGCGCGTTCTTTGCCCCCTTTGCCGCGGACCACCAGGCGATCGGTGGCCGGATCATAGTCGGCGTAGGCCAGGCCGGCGGCTTCCTCGCGCCGCAGGCCCGCGGTGTAGAGCAAGCTGATCAGCGCGGCGTCGCGGGCGCCGGCGGGGGTCTTGTCGGCGGCACAGATGCGGAGTAAGGCATCCAGCTCGGCCGACTCCAGTTCGCGCCCGGCGGGCAGCGTCGTGCCTTTGACGACCGGCAGATCGGCGGCCCGGGCGTATTCTTCGGCGCTCATCTGCTCCAGGCGCCAGGCCATCTTCAGGGTGCCGCGCAGGGCAGACAGCATTTTATTGGCCGTCGCCGGCTTATAGGCGTCCGCGACCAGGGCGCGGATGGCCATGGTATGCTGAAAGCGCAACGCCCCCCAGGGACAGGTCAGCGCGATCGCCTTGCCGTCGGTCAGCAGCCCAGCGATCACGTTCAGGGCCTGGTGCATCGTGCGGCGGCCGCTCGGCTTCAAGTGCGCCAGGTAGACCGCCGCCGGGTTCTGGTCCTGGGCCGGGTAGACGCGCGGCGCCAAAGCCGCGTCGGAGCGGGTAGTCGTCAGCGCCACAGCGGGATCGGGCATCGTGGGGCTCCAATCGGTGCGGGATGCACGGCCATCCCGGTAAACACGATTCTCATAATTTATTGTAGCACACACGGGGCGGCACCGCAATTGCCGCCGCGCCGCTTTCACTCTGCGGGGCGATCCTCTATAATTGGCCGGTGGTGCGAGGTAAGTGAGGGCGCGAGGACGTATGCGGGAATGGTTGTCGCGGTGCCCCGTGACCGACGCCGAACAGGTTCGGAAGTGGCGCGTGCTCAACGTGCTGCTCTTGAGTTTTGCCGGCGTGCTGGTCGTCAACGGGACGTTCAGCTTTCTGTTCAATACCCTGCAGCAAGGGCTGACGAATCTGGTCACCCTGGGGCTGATCGCCGGGCTATACCTGGTCAACCACCGCGGCCAGGTCACGGTGGCGACCTGGGGACTCGTGGCCAGCGCGATGGCCTTCGTCCTGGCGAGCGCGATCGACCCCGGCCAGGGGCTGATGAGCGCCGTGATCAGCCCGACCGCCTTCGTGGTGCCCATCGCGGTGGCCGGGGTGTTGATCTCCTGGCGGGTGGTGCCGGCCATCACGCTGTTGGCCAGCGGAGTGACCATCTGGCTTTACCTGGATGGCTTGCCGCAGCTGGCCGGCTACCGGGGGCCTCATTACGACGATATCCTGGCCATGGTCTTCGGCCTGGTGCTGGTTTTCGTCGCCACCGCGGCCGCGTCCTGGCTCTCCAGCCGGCTGATCTTCGAGGCGCTGGGGGATCTGCGGGCGCGCAACGTCGAGCTCGTGCTGGCGAATCGGGCGCTGGCGGAGCAGGAGCGATTCCGCAGTGAGCTGGAAATCGCGCGCACGATCCAGCGGGACCTGTTGCCCGCGCACCTGCCGATCTTGCCCGGCCTGGAGCTGGCGGCGGAGTGCCGGCCGGCGCTGGAGACCAGCGGCGATAGTTATGACGTGCTCGTCGGCGACGACGGCATCCTCCACCTGGTCGTCTCCGATGCCTGTGGCAAGAGCGTGCCTGCCGCCCTGTTGATCGCCCTCAGCCGCAACAGTCTGCGCGCCGCGCTGCTACGCACCGGCTCGCCCGCCGCGGCGCTGACCGAGACGAACCGCGCCCTGACCCCCGATCTGCGCCGCCACCAGTTTGTGGCTATCAGCTGCCTGGCACTCGATCCCCGCACCGGGCGGCTCCGGCTGGCCAATGCGGGGCAGGTCTATCCCGCGCTGGCGCGGCCCGGCTCGCTGGGCGCGCCGGCCACCTGCACCTTCCTGGAAACGACGGGTCCGCGCTTGCCGGCCGGCCTGCTGGCCGGCCTGGTCTACCAGGAAACGGTGCTGGCCCTGGAGCCCGGCGACTTGCTGGTCGCCTGTAGCGATGGGCTGATCGAGGCTCTGGCCGGGACGGGGGAGCCCTTCGGCTTCGAGCGGTTAGCGGCGCTGCTCGCGACGGCCGCGGCCGCCGGGGCCAGCGCGGCCGCGACGCTGGCGCAGGTGCTGGATGCCGTGAGCGCCTGGGCCGATCCGGCCCAACCGCAGGACGACATCACGGTGGTCGTCGTCCGCCGGCGGCCCTGATGCGGGGCTACGAGTTGGTCCCCGGGCCGGTCAGGCGCCGTAAGGTATGGTCCATCTCGGCCGTGGTCACGCGCGCCCGGACACGCGCGCCGAGATGGCCGATACGCCGCTCCAGCTCCTGGCGCAAGTCCGGCTGATCGGCCAACTCGGCCGCAACCAGCGCCCGTAAGCCGGCTTCGATTCCCTCGCTCCCGTGGCGGATGTCGGCCAGCGGTATGCCCTGGGCGGCCAGCCCCTCCATCTCGGCTTGAGTCTCGGCCTGGTCGATGGCTCCCCGCCGTAAGGTCGCCAGCACCACCTGCCCGACCCCCTCGGCCTGGGCCTGCTGCGCGGCGGGGGTCTGCGTGGCATAGTAGCCGCCGACCTGCTGCCAGGCGGCCAGCAGCACCGCCGGGATACGCGCCGCGTGGACGGTGAGGAAATGATCGACGGAGTTATAGTGCATCGCCAAAAGGCTCCTTCCTGTGGTTGGATTCGTCGCTACAGAGCATACGCGAGGGCGGGCCCGCGGCTCGCCCTCAGCCCTCAGCACTTTGAACTCAGCACTGTCACTGGGCCTCGGTTTTGCGGGCGGCGCTGGGCGCGCCATTCCGCAGCGGCTGGGGCGCGCCGGCCAGGTCGTTGGCCGCGCCGCTGCTGGCCCAACATTCGTCGTTGTAGCAGTCCAGGATCCACTGGCAGGCCTCCTGCGGCGAGTCGGTCACGCGGAGCAGATCGAGGTCCTTCGCCTCGATCTTGCCGCCCGGCAGCATTGTCGTGCGCAGCCAATCGAGCAACCCCTGCCAATACGCGCGGTTGAAGAGCACCACCGGGAAGTTGCGGACCTTGCCCGTCTGGATGAGAGTCAGGGCCTCGAAGAGCTCGTCCATGGTGCCGAAGCCCCCGGGAAAGATGATAAACGCTTCGGCGTATTTCATGAACATGGTTTTGCGGACAAAGAAATAGCGGAAATTGACCGCGATCTGGACGTAGCGATTGGTGCCTTGCTCGCGCGGCAGCTCGATATTGCAGCCGACACTCTCGCTCGGCCCCTGGGACGCCCCCTGGTTGGCCGCCTCCATGATCCCGGGCCCCCCGCCGGTGATCACCGCTAGGCCGGCGTCCGATAGCAGGCGAGCCACCTCCACGGCCGCCTGGTAGTCCGCATCGTTCTCTGCCATCCGGGCCGAGCCAAATATGGCCACCGCGGGGCCGATATGGGCGAGCATGTCGATGCCATGCACCAACTCACCCATGACCCGGAAGACCCGCCAGGGGTCGGTAACCGTGAAATCGAGCGCGCCCGGCTGATGCAGCTCGGGCCGTGAAAGCAGGCTTTCGTCTTCGGTCATCCGGCCGGAGCGTGCCGCGTTGTTCAGCGTCGGATTCGGCTCCAACCCGCCCGGCTGCCGGCTCTGCTCGCCGATCGTAGCCCCCGCGGCCGGGACGGGATCGCTATCGGGAAAGGTCTCGCCGGGGCCCCCCCGCCGCTGGGCCAGCCGCTGGCGATCCTGTTGGATTCGGCTGCGGGCGGGGTCGTCCGGGGCTGTATCGTCCGGGGCCGGCGGGCGGGGCGGGGGGTTATTGCTGCTCATAGTGCTGTTCTCCAGCCGGCCGGGCGCCGGGCGTCAGGGCAAGAAAGCCAGGGAAGCGGCACGGCACACCGGCCGCGCGGCAAATGAATGGCGCAAAGAGTGTGCCATGGATGGGGGGCCGCGGAACCCGCGGATCGCCGGGCTGAGGCTGCCCGCGGCACGGATCGTGCCGCGCACGCCGCGACTTGCCGCTGGCGCGGTACAGCGGGAGCCAGGTTTGTTACCCATTTGTTACTATAGGACACGGGTCAAGGAAGGGTCAGGAGATAGGCATGATCGAGAATGAGGCCTTGCGCGCCCAGGCCGCGGCCGGGCGGGCGGCGATGGTCGACTTTGCGCGCCGCCTGATCGCGACGCCGAGCCTGTCGGGCGACGAAGGGGCCGTGGCCGCCCTGGTCGAGGCCGAGATGCAACGCCTCGGCTTTGACGACGTCTGGCGGGATGCCGCCGGCAATGTGATCGGGGTGGTCCGGGCGACCGTGCCCGGCGGCGCGGCCCGGCGGATTATGTTCAACACCCACATGGACCATGTCGACGTGGGCGACCCGGCGAAGTGGCCCTACCCCCCGTACGCGGCCACGGTGGCCGACGGCGCGATCTGGGGGCGCGCCGCCAGCGACCTCAAGGGGCCCCTGGCCTGCCAGGTCCACGCCGTGGCGGCCCTGAAACAGCTGGGCCGGCCACGGCCCAATGATTGTTACGTATCGGGCGTGGTGCAGGAGGAAGTCGGCGGCCTGGGCGCGCGCGAGCTGGTCAAGACCGTCCCGACCGACTACTGTATCCTCGGCGAGCCGACCGCCAACCGGATCATGCGCGGGCATCGTGGTCGGGTGGAGGTGCGCGTGACCTTCGCCGGCCGCTCGGTGCATGCCAGCGTCCCCGCCCAGGGGGCCAACCCCTTGTACGCGCTGGCCCGCTTCCTGGACGGGCTGGCCTTGCTGCCGATGATCGCCGACCCCGCGCACCCCGACCTCGGCCCGTCGACCGTGGCGCCAACCTTGCTATATACCGACCAGAGCAGTAGCAACGTCACGCCCGCCGAGGTGACCCAGCATCTGGACTGGCGCAATGTGCCGGCGGATACGCCGGCGGCGATCCTGGCCCGCGTCCAGGCGCTCGTCGATCGTAGCTTGCTGGAGGGCATCACGGCCCGCGTCGAGCCGTTGCCCCGCGTGTTGACGTCGTATACCGGCGTCAGCGCCGCGATCGGGGCCATCAGCGCGCCGTTCGGCCTGGCAGCCGATCACCCCCTGGTGGCTGGGGCCCAGCAGGTGCTCACCGCAGCGCTGGGGCGGGAGATCCCAGTGGGACTCTGGCGCTTCGCCACCGATGGCGGGTATTTCGTCGCGGCGGGGACCCCCTGTATCGGCTTTTCGCCGGGCTGGGAAGAAGTTATCCACACCGTGGATGAGCGGATCTCGATCGATCTGATGGTGGAAGCCCTGGCCGGCTATATGGCCCTCGGCCTGGGACTCTGATGATGGGGGCCGGCTCGGGAGAAGGGACTATCTGATGAAGCTGGATATTGGGACGCCGGTGCGCTATCCGGACGGAGAACAGGCGGGCATAATTAGCAAGGTCGTGTTCGACCCGGAAAGTGCCACCGTGCATGAAATTGTGCTGGAAACCCCCGATCTCGTCGGGCGCAAGGTGCTGGTGTCCATCGCGCTCTTGCGCGAAGACCCGGGCGAGGTGCTGACCCTGGTCGCCGACCGGGAGGGCCTGGACGCCCTGCCCGACTACACGGTGGAACGCTTCGCCGCGGCCCCCGACGGCTGGACCGCCCCCGCCGAGTATATGCCGCACGACATCCTCTTCCCGACGAGTGTGACCTACCCAATCATGCCCGTCTTTGAAGAGTCTAATGCCCCCGCCGGCTCGATCGAGTGGAGCCAGGGCACCGAGGCGATCTGCACCGACGGCCGCTTTGGCGTCGTCGACGAGGTGATTACCGACGACGTTGGGCACATCACCGGGGTGGTTCTGCGCGGGGATGCCGACCCCCAGCCACGCCTGCTGATCACCCCGGACCTGATCGTCGAGTCCGACTCCCAGGTGCTGCAGCTGAGCTGTACGCTGGATGAGCTACCCAGCCGGGCGGAGCCCTTCAGTGATCCGGAGGGGGAGCCGGAGCCCGACTCCCTGCTGCCGACCAACTGAACGGAGGAACCATGGCGCAGCAAGCAGCGCCGGCCGCCGGCCCGGGCGGCGGCCGGCGGCCCGTGATCGAGGTCCAGCAGGTCAGCAAAAAATTTGGCGCGGTGCTGGGCGTCGAGGACCTGAATTTCGAGGTTTACGAAGGCGAGATCTTTGGCTTTATCGGGCCGAGTGGCAGCGGTAAGACGACGACGATGCGCCTGCTGAACGGCATCTACGCGCCAACCGCGGGCACCGTGCGGCTGCTGGGCGTCAACCCGGCTAAGCCGACGCGCACTCTTCACGAGGGCTTTGGCTACATGCCCCAGCAGTTCGTGCTCTATCCAAACCTGACGGTCTACGAGAACATGGACTTCCTGGCCGGGGTGCATGGCCTGGGCTGGTGGGAGCGCCGCAAGCAGATCCGGGATCTGCTGAGCTTTGTCGAGTTGACGGATGCTCATAACCGGCTGGCCGCCAATATCTCGGGGGGCATGCAGCGCCGCCTGGAGCTAGCCGGCTCCTTGATCCATAACCCCCGCCTGCTCTTTGTCGACGAGCCAACCGCCGGCATCGATCCCGTACTCCGCGGCAAATTCTGGGAAGAGTTTCGCCGCTTGCGGGATAGCGGCCGCACGATCTTTGTGACCACCCAGTACGTGGGCGAGAGTGAGTACTGCGACCGCGTCGGGGTGATCCGCAAAGGCAAGCTGCTGGCGGTCGCCCCGCCCCTCGAATTGCGGCGCATGGCGATGCAGGGCGATGTCGTCGACCTCGAGTCGCCGAACCTGGCGCCCGAGGCGATCAAGGCCCTGCTCACCCAGCCATATGTAATCAAGACTCCCCAGGGCAAGCCGCTTTATCAGTGGCTCAACTATCCTGCCGCCATGCGCGTGCATGTGACCGATGCGGCGGAGGCCACGCCGCAGATGATGCAACTGTTGCAGGGGATGGGGACCACCGTCACGACCCTCCAGGAGTACCGGCCCACCTTCGACGAGGTCTTTATCGAGCTGATGGGCGGGACCGCTAGCCTGGACGACATCGACTGATCGGCCAGAGGAAAGGGTGGGGATGATCGCTCTGCTGGGTAAGCGTCTGATTCGGATCAGCGGGTTCGTCGGCAAAGAGGTGCGCGAGATCGTGCGCCAGCCGCGTCTGCTACTCTCCCTACTGCTTGGTCCCTTCCTGATCCTGCTCATCTTTGGTGCGGGCTACCTGGGCACGCCCGCCGAGCTGAAAGCGATCATCGTCATCCCCAACGACCCGGCTTTCGCCGCGCAAAAGGACACGATCCGCGCCCAGTTCGGCAAGGGGATCGGCGTCGTCGACGTCACGCCGGACCTGAACGGCGCCTTGCAACGGTTGCGTAATCAGGAAATCGACGTGGTGATCCAGGTGCCGGGCGATGCCGCGAAACAGATTGGCTCCGGCGCGCAGGCCATCGTCCCCGTCTACTACAACGAGATCGACCCGGTCAACGAAAGCCGCATCGTGGTCGGCACGTTGAACTATACCAACGAGCTGAACAAGGAAACGGTGGCCAATGCGTTCAAGCAAGGCCAGCAGCAATCGGGAAGTGTGAAAGACGCCCTGGCGCGCATCGACACGGCCCTGGGG
>DATGEF010000470.1:0-35599 GCA_035310405.1 Chloroflexia bacterium
CGCGTGCTGGTGATCACCGGGCCGAACACAGGCGGCAAGACCGTGGCCCTGAAGACGGTCGGCCTGCTCACGCTGATGGGCATGTGCGGCCTGCATATCCCGGCCGACAGTGGGTCGCGCCTGCTGATCTTCGAGCGGATCTTCGCCGATATCGGCGACGAGCAATCGATCGAGCAGAGCCTGAGCACTTTCTCGTCCCATATGTCGAACATCATCACCATCCTCAAGCAGCTCAACGCCCGGAGCCTGGTGCTCCTCGACGAACTGGGCGCCGGGACCGATCCGCAGGAGGGCGCCGCCCTGGCACGCGCCCTGATCGAGCACCTGCTGGCCAGCGGCGCCCTCGGCATCGCCACGACGCATTACTCGGAATTGAAGGCCTTTGCCTATACCACGGAGGGTGTGGAAAACGGCTCGGTGGAGTTCAATGTCGAGACCCTGGCCCCGACCTATAAGCTGACTGTTGGACTGCCGGGCCGCTCCAACGCGCTGGCGATCGCCACGCGGCTCGGGTTGCAGCCGGAGCTCGTCGCCCAGGCTCAGCGCTTCCTGAACCCGGAAGACGTGCATGTCGAGAACTTGCTGGAAACGATCCGGCGGGAGCGCGAACAGACCAGCCAGGCGCGGGCCGCCGCCGAGCAGACCCGCCGCCAGGCCGACGTCCGCCTCCACGACCTGGAGCGCCAGTTGCGCGATGTCGATCGGCTGAAGCAAGAAGCCCTGATCGAGGCGCGGGCCCAGGCCGAAGCCGAGCTCGCCGAGCTGCGCGAGCTGATTCGGAAGGTGCGGGTGGAAACCGAGTCGAGCGCCCTGACCCGTGAATGGGTCCAGCAGCAGGCCGCGCGGCTGGAAAGTGCCCAGAAAGAGTTGCGCGCCCGCACCCACCGCAAACCGGCGCCCGGCGTCCCGCGTCCGGCGGGCGCGGCCGCGCCCGCCGTCACGGCGCCTCTGCGCCCCGGCGATCGGGTCTACGTGCCGTCGCTGGACGCCGAAGGCGAGATCCTCACCGCGCCCGACTCCAGCAACAGCTGTGAGGTGCAGCTCGGGGCCTTCAAGCTCCGCGTCAAACTCGACGACATGGAGCGGGTGCGCCCCGCGGGGCCGGAGGTCGGGTGGAGCTGGACCAGCGACGATGGCCCGGGCGCCGGCGCCGGGCGCCTGGAAGAGAGCGGGGTGCGCGCCTGGGGGACCACCGAGGAGCCCCAGCGCGATCGCCGCGGCGCGGCGGGCGCCACCTTGATGCAGCGTGCCGCGTCCGCCGCGGTGCCGTTGGAGATCGACTTCCGCGGCTACCGCGCGGAGGAGATTGAGCCGGCCCTCGACCCCTACCTGCAAGACGCGGCACTCGCCGGGATGCCGATGGTCCGCATCATCCACGGCAAAGGGACCGGGGTGCTGCGGCAGGTAGTGCGCGAGATCCTGAAGAAGCACCCGCTGGTCCGCGGTTGGGCGCCCGGCCCCGTCGAGCAAGGCGGCGAGGGCGTGAGCCTGGCCTACTTCGACAAACCGCCGGCGTAGACGAAGTCCTGCGTTGAAAGTGCTGAGTTGAAAGTGGAGCGATCCTATGTCTATTGTGGCATCTGCGCAGCCCCGACCGGCGCGCCAGCAAGCCGGGAAGGGCCAGCGGTTCGCGCGCTACCGCCCCTGGTTTTATGCGGCGGCCCTGTATAACCTGGTCTGGGGAAGTGTGAACGTGCTGGCGCCCGGCCTGCTGTTTCGGGCGCTGCGCTTGCCGCCCCCCAAGGACCCAGCGTACTGGCAAGTGGTGGGCATGTTTGTGCTCGTGTATGCCCCCGGCTACTGGTGGGCGGGCCGCCACCCGGAGCGCCACCGGCACCTCATTCTCATCGGACTCCTGGGCAAGCTGCTCGGCCCCCTGGGCTTTGTCTGGGCAACCCGGACCAAGCAATTGCCGCTGGCCTTCGGCTGGATCAATTTGACCAATGACGTAATCTGGTGGCCGGCGTTCGTGCTGTACCTCCGCGATGCCGCCCGCGAGTCGGGTGGGTGGGGGCCCTTCGTGGCGGGGGAGTAGGCCTGGCGGATAGCAGCCCCCGCGTCAGGGCCGCGCGGTGCTGGCGGCGGGGGGCGTGGGGCTGGATGCCGGCGGCCGGGACGCCGGGGGCGTCGCGCCGGGAGCAGCCGTGGGCTTACTCAGGGCGGTGAGGATCTGGAGCGCCTGCTGGGCCTGGGAGCTGTTCGGCGCCGTCTGGATGATCCGCGTCGCATAGGTTTGCACCAGCGTCTGGTCGGGGGGGCTCTTGCTCTGGCCCACCTGGATCAGGCCCAGCATGGCGTCGAGATTCTTGGGGTCGACCTGGAGCGCCTGCTCGAAGAGGGGCTGGGCGAGGGACAGATTATGCTGCAACAGCAGGCTGTTGGCCTGGTTGACCAGGGTGGGCGCATCGGGCGCCGCGGCGGTGGGCACCGTCCCGCCCGTTGTGCCGCTATTGATCGTGGTACTCAGGAAGCTGCCCACCGTGCCCAGGACCAGTACCAGGCCGATCACGAGCGTCATGACCTGGTAGGCAAAGCGGTTGTTGGCGCTCTTGCGGCGGCGGCGGCGGGGGGGCGCCGCCGCCGGCGGGATGGCGCGCCCGCGCGGTAGCTCATCGTCGGCGTCATAATCCAGGGGCCGTCCCGAGGGCCGGACGCCTGGCCGCGCGGCCATGGCGGCCTGGCGCGAGGGAGCGGCCGCGGTCGGGGGGCGCGCGGCCTGGCGCGCGGCAATCTGGGCGGCCTCGCGGCGGCTGGGGAGCGCGACGCCCGCCCGGGCCGCCGGCGTGGCCAATGGGCGGAGCGGCGGCGCACCGGGCCTGGCCGGTGCGCCGCCGCGGGTGCCGGTTCCCGGCGTGGCGGGCGGCGGCGCGGCGGGCCGGGCGGGCGCCACCCGAATCGCGGTGCTCACGGGCGCCGGCGGGGCCGAGGCCGGGACGATGGGCAGTCTCGCCCTTTCCTCCGGCTCGTAATCCTCCCCATCCGCATCCTCGTCGGCGGCGAAGTCCTCCGCATCCTCATCGGCATCCGCGTCCTCATCGGCGGCGAAGTCCTCCGCATCTTCGGCATCTTCGTCCTCGCCGGCTGCCAAGGCTGCGGCAGGCTTGTCCGCTGCCAGCCCGTCTTCGACGGGCGCCGGCGCCCTGTCCTCCGCGGGCTCCAGCACCGCCGGGCCGGCGACCGTATCCGGCCCCCCGCCGGTCGGAGCGTCCACTGGTGGCGGGGCGGCCGCCAGGCCCTCGCCCGGTGGCGCAGTGGCCGCCAGGCCCTCGCCCGGTGGTGGGTCGGCGACCAGGCTCACTACGGGCAGGACGGGCGCGGGCGGCGCGGCGGCGTCGACATCGGCGCCCGCGCCCGGCGCTTGCCGGATCTCGGCCTCGGTCGCGCGCAAGGCGGGCGGCAGGTCGGCGATCGCCGGCTGGGGGGCGCGGGCCAGGCCCAGGCGGAGCCGGCCATCATAAGCGGCACGCTGGTCGGGATCGAGCAGCACCGCGTAGGCCGCGGCCAGCCGGGCGCGCTGCTTGCGGGCGTAATCCTGCCGCGAGGTGGGGACCTTATCGGCGGCAAACATGCTGCTCAGGTCGGCGTAGGCCGATTCGATCTCCTCTTCGCCGGCGTCGGGCTTCAGGCCCAAAAGGTCATAATAATTTTCAGAGTCCCTGTCGAGCGTCATGACGAAATACTCCATAAGTGGCCACCGGCCACGGCAACGGCTCAGATGTTCGCGTCCTATTCTACCAGAAAACGGGCCAAGCAGCCAACACGAGCGTAGACGGCGATAAATTTACAAAACATTTACACAACTGGAGGTGTGTAAATGTTGACAGCCCGCCGCGTCATCTGCTATACTGCATAAGATTAGCCCGGGTACGCCTAAAAGGTTCGCATGAGCTAATCTTTTTCATTAGCCTATACGAATATAGCGGCCCCGGTAACGCTGTAAGGGAAACGCTGTAAAGGAGTTGAGTCGCCGTCTTGCCCAGATATCTGCTGCGGAGCTGTAGCTTACTCGCCCTGTGCTTGCTGGTATTGCCCGCCTGTGGGGGGGCGGCCCCGGCCGTGAGCCCGGGCCTGGCTACGCCAGTACCGCTGACTGCCGCTCCGGCGACGCCGGACGCCGCCGTGGCGCATCTTCAGCAGACGGTTGGCGTCCTCAACCAGATGCAGGGGCATCTCCTGGTCGCCGGGGAGCTGGCCGGCGCCGGCCAGGTCGACCAGGCGCGCGAACAGGCGGCGCTGCCGGGAAAAGAGTTGTTTGACCCGCTGGCGCAGGACCTGGCCGCCGCGGGCGCCGATCAAACGGTCCGTGCGGCGCTCGACCGTTATACGGCGGCGATCGGCAATGGGGACGTGGCGGCCCCCGCCGCGCAGGCGACGGCCCTGCACGCGATTGACGCCGCGATCCAGGCTGTTGCCGGGCCCGGCCGGCTGGCGGATAGCGGCTTTCAGGCCGGGGTCCTGGGCGACCTGTTGACGAAAGTCGAAGCCGAGTATCGCGAATCGCTCCAGGATGGCAAGGTCACGCAGCTGGAGCCCTACCAGAGCGCCTACGGGATTTTGCAGGTGGTGCGCCGGCGCTTCGCCGAGTTACAGCACGGGCTGGGCGCCGCGCAGGGGGATGCGCTGCACACGGCGGCCACGGCGCTTGACCAGCTGGCGGGTGCGTTGCCTGCCGCCCAACCGCCCGCGCCCGCAGTAACGGCCACGGCCGTCGAGCAGGCCGCGGACGCGGCCAAGGGCGCGGTGCGGGCGGCCACCGGGATGAGCAGCACGCCGCCGGCGGGCGGGGCGACGATCGCGGCGGCGCGGGCCGATGTGCAGGCGGCGCTGGCGCTCTACCAGGCCGGTCAAAACGACGCCGCCTATGAGCAAGCCGCGGCGGCGTACCTGGACCAGGTGGAACCGTTGGAACCGGACTTGCTAAAAGCCGATAAGACCGTGGTGCCGGTGTTGGAAGCGGATTTCAAAGCGTTTCGGGATGGGATCAAAGCAAATCAAGCGCCGGCGACCCTGGCCGCCCTGGCCACGCGTCTCGACGGCGAGCTGGCGCAGGCGGCCGCGCTGTTAGGGAGATGAGAAACGCCATGTCGATTAAAACGGGGACCGTGCTGCGGGTGCTCCTGGTGCTGCTGGCGCTGGGCAACGGCTTTTTCCTGTTCGTCCCCACGGCGCAGGCCCAGACGACCAGCCCAGCCAATGTGAATGTGCCGGCCGAGGCCGAGCTGATCCGCGACGGCTTGCAGCAGGCGATGCGCGAGTATCGTCTCGGCAACTACGATACCGCGTATAAGCTCGCGCGGGGCGCCTATCTCGATCATTTTGAGAACATCGAGATCCCCCTGCGCGTGATGAACGCCGACCTGACGGCGGATATGGAATTCCGCTTCGCCGCGTTGCGCGGGGCCATGGAAGCACGCCAGCCGATCGACCTCGTGGAAAAGGATGCGCGCAGTGTTCGGGATGGGGTGGACGAAGTGGAGGCCATGTTCTCCGGGCCGGGCCTGGTCGCCCCGCTGTTCGCCTTCGGGACCTCGTTCTCGATCATCTTCCGCGAAGGCCTGGAGGCCTCGCTCGTCGTCGCGGCCGTCCTGGCCTACCTGGAATCGAGCAACAACCGCCGGCTCAAAAAGCCGGTGCTCTGGGGCGTGGCGGCGGCCATCGGCTTCAGCGCGCTGTCGTGGGTCCTGGTCAACACGATCATCCAGCTGGCCCCGGTCGGCCGGGAAGTGATCGAGGCGGCCGTCTCCTTGTTCGCCGTGGTCATGCTCTTCTGGGTCAGCTTCTGGCTGATCCGCAAGATGGACAATAAGCGCTGGATGGAATTCATCAAGGCACGGGCCTGGTCGGCGATGGCCAGCGGCAGCACCCTGGCCCTGGCGATGCTCGGCTTCACCGCGGTCTACCGCGAAGGGCTGGAGACCGCGCTCTTCTACCAGGTGCTGGCGACGACCGGCGTCGGGGTGGAGCTCTATGTCGTCGGGGGCTTCGTGCTGGGGATCGCGGCCCTGGCGGTGGCGATGACGGCCATGTTCCGAGCCGGGCGCAAGCTCCCCGTGGGGCGCTTCCTCTCGATCGCCGCGACCATTATCATGATCCTGTCGGTCGCCTTCCTGGGCAACGCCGTGCGCCAGCTGCAGGACATCGGCGTGCTCGGCACAACCTCGCTGATCGGCGTGGTGCCGCGCCTGCCACACCTCCTGGCCGAGCTGACCGGCATCCACCCGACGGTGGAGACGATCGTGGCCCAGCTGGCGCTGGCCGCCGTCTATGCCGGTGGGGTGGTCATCTTCTTCCTCAAGCGCTCGGCGCCCCGCCCCACCGCCGAGCCGCGGCGCCGGCCGGTTTAATGCCCGACCACACGGCGCTGTTGCGCCCCCCAGGCGACGCGGCCGGCGCGCTGGCCGACGATGTCGACATCCCCAACAGCGCCGGGATGCGTATCGGCGTGGACGTGGGCGGCACCTTTACCAAGGCCGTGGCGATCTACAGCAATCCCCTGCGCATCGTCCACCAGGTGGTCGTGCCGACCACGCATGCGGCGCCCCAGGGCGTGGCGCTCGGCGTGGTGCAGGCTTTGAGCCGGCTGTTGGCCGCGCCGACGCTCTGCCGGTTCCAGCCGCGCGTCGTGGCCCACAGTACCACGCAGGCGGTCAACGCCTTGCTCGAAGGCGATACGGCCGTCGTCGGCATTATCGGCATGGCCCACGAGGAGGATCGGCGCGAGGCCGAGAAACGGACCCGCGTCGGCGATATCGCCCTGGCCCCCGGCCGCACGCTGCGGACGCTCCACCGCTTCCTCGACACGACCAACGGTCTGTTGCCGCGGGATGTGCTAGCGGCGGTCCGCGCCCTGGCCGATGCCGGGGCAGGCGCCATCGTCGCCAGCGAGGCGTTCAGCGTCGACGACGCGGCCCACGAGCGCCTGGTGATGAGCGTGGCCCGCGAGCTGGGCCTGCCCGCTACGGGGGGGCACGAAGTCTCCGGCGCCTACGGGCTGGAGGTACGCACGCTGACGGCGGCGATCAACGCCAGCATTATGCCGCGTATGCTGCAAACGGCCGAGCTGGTCGAGCATTGCCTGCGGGAAGCCGGCGTCCAGGCACCCCTGGTCGTCATGCGCGGCGATGGCGGGGTAATGAGCATGCAGCAGCTGCGCGAGCGGCCGCTCTTGACCGTGCTCTCGGGCCCGGCCGCCTCGCTGGCCGGCGCCTTGCTCTCCGAGCGGGTGCTGGACGGCATCTTTCTCGAAGTGGGCGGCACCAGCACGAACCTCGGGGTGATCCGCGGTGGGCAGCCCGCGATGAAGTACGTCCAGGTGATGGACCACCCGACCTGTTTGCGCTCGCTCGATGTGCGGGTGCAGGGCGTGGCCGGCGGCAGCATGGCGCGGGTGCGGGGCAAGAAGCTGGCCGACGTCGGCCCCCGCAGCGCGCATATCGCCGGCCTGGCCTACTCTTGCTTTGCCCGGCCCGAGGAGCTGGATGGGCCGCTGGCGCTGGAGCTGTTTGCGCCGCGGGACGGCGACCCGGCGGATTACATCGCAGTGCGTAACGCGGCGGGCCAGCGCTTCGCGCTCACCGTGACCTGCGCCGCGAACGCCCTCGGCCGGGTGGCGGCGGGCGCCTATGCCTATGCCCCTCCCGAGGCCGCGCGCCGCGCGTTCGCCCCGCTGGGCCAGGTGTTGGGCTGCGCGGCCGAGGCGGCCGCCGCGCAACTCCTTGATCGGGCGGCGTCCCAGGTCGCCGCCGCGGTGCGGGCGCTGGTGACGGAATACCACCTCGACCGCAAAGACCTGACGCTCATCGGCGGCGGGGGCGGGGCGGCGGCACTCGGGCCGGCGGTCGCGGCCAAAGTGGGCGCGCAGTGGTCGCTGGCCCGCCACGCCGAGGTCATTTCGTCGATCGGCGTGGGCATGGCGATGGTGCGCGAGGAGGCCGAGAAGACCCTCGACCCGGGGAACCCCGACGAAGTGGCCCAGCTGGCGGCGCTGGTGGAAGAGCGGGCGATCCGCAGCGGCGCCGACCCGGCGAGCGTGCATGTCTATACCGAGGCCGTGCCGGAAAAGGGCGGCGTCCGGGCGGTCGCCATCGGCAATGTCGGGCTGGAGGCGAGCGGCACGCGCGAGATTGGCGCCGACGAGGCGCTCCAGATCGCGGCCCGGCGGGTGCAGGCTCCGGCCGGGAAGCTGTTACTGATCGGGCAGACCGCGCACTATTTCGCCTGCGGCCCCCTGCCCGGCCGGGCCTGGGCCTGGAGCAAGCGCTTCCCGGCCGTGATCGTCGACCGTCACGGCAGTGTACGCCTGGAAGCGGACGAAGCGGAAGTGCTGGTCGGGGCGCCCCTGGATGTGCTGGGGCGCCTGCGCCGCATCCTGACCGGCGAGCGCAGCGGTGCCTTCGGCCTCGGCCCGCGCCTCTACCTGCTCAACGGCCCGCATTTGCTGGACCTCTCCGCCCTCCAGCAGGTGACCGCGACCCTGGCGGCCGCGGAGAAAGCTCTGGCCGGCGCGACGGCGCCTACGGTCCTCGCCCTGGTCCAGCGGGCCAGGCTGCTCTGAATGCGGACTGCGGAATGCGGAATGCGGAGAGACGACGTTAACAACCGTCTACTGCCTACTGCCTACTGCCTACTGCCTACTCGTACTGGTCATTAACGATGGCGGTGTATCGGGAGAAGAAGCGGCCGCGGCTGCTGGTGCTGGGGCTGATTGGTGCGGGGGCCTTGATCGTGCTGGGTGGGATCGTGGCCGTGCTCGGCGCTGGCCGGCCGGTCGGCGAGACGCCGCGCAGCCGGGTGCAGCGCAGCTTGCGCGACATGAGCGAGGCCCTCGACCTCTTCGCGATCGAATATCCCAAGAGCCAGGCGGGCCAGCCCTCGGGCGCCGGGCCGGCGCTGGCGCGGGCGCGGCAGGCGTTCGAGGCCGCCCGGCCGGACCTGGCGACGATCGATCCCACCCAGGCCACGGCTTTCGGCACCGCGCTGACCAGCATCGAGCGCCAGGTGGCGGCCCACGCCGGCGTCGCTGCCGTGCTGCCCCCCGTGACCCAGTTGCGGGCCGATCTGGCCGCCTGGCTGCAACATCCGTAGGCGCATTGGGCCAGTTTTCAGGGTCTTTTCCTGATCGAAATTGGGTATGTAGTTATGTCGCCTGGCTATTGACTCGGCCGGAATCGGGTGGTATAGTAGGGCCAGAACATGTAGACAGCCTGGATAACTGCTTTAATCAGGGATGCGACAGCATGACTGCTGGCCACCCAAGCTGGACCATAGTCCAATTCAGGTTGTCTGAGCCAGGGGGCGAGTTGCCAGACTCGCCCCCTTTATTTATAACCATCTACATCCGAGGAGATCTACCTTGCAACGCGCGATCCTGTATACCTGCCTGGCCGGCTTACTAGCCGCTGGGGTTCTCTTGCTGCTGGGGCCCGCGTGGCCGGTGGCCGGCGCCGGGCGCCCGGTGACGCCGCCGCTCTTCGGGCCGAACGTCCGGGCGAACTCCGACACCACGACCTATGGTCAGCATGAGCCGAGCCTGGCCGTCAGCCGCGTCCATACGACCACTGTGGTCGTCGCCGCAAAAGATTATCGCAATAATGACCAGAAAGAAGTCTGGATCGACGTCTCGACCGACGGCGGGGCCACGTGGCCGGTCGGCCGGCAGCTGCAGATGCCGGGGGTCAATGCGACGCTGTTCCCCAACGAGAGCGATGCCGTGGTCCAGGCGCGGAACGACGGGCGGATCTATGTCGCCTGCCTGGGCTATAACAACAGCAATGCGGTGTTCATCACCTGGACGGACGACGACGGCGCGACCTGGCATAACCCGTCGGTGCAGATCAGCCCGACCGATTCCTCGCTGGACGACAAAGATTGGTTTGCCATCGACAACACCCCGAGCAGCCCCTACTATCACGACATGTACATGATGTATGCCCCCGGGGCCGGCTATGTGGCGGAGCAGCACTCGACCGACGGCGGGCTCACCTGGACGCCGCGCCAGGCCATCGGGAGCAGCAACACCGAGTATAGCTACCCCGTAATCGCGAGCGACGGCACCGTTTATAATTTCATGATGGACAATTGGGGGGCGGGCCGGACCGGTACGATCGAGCTGACCAAGTCGACGAATGGGGGTACGACCTGGTCAACCCCAACAACGGTGGCCAGTGTGCAGCAGCCGAACAGCCCGATCCGCAGTAGCGATCAATTTCGCTTCTTCGCCATTACCAGCGCGGTGGTCGATCCCAATAACGGCAATCTGTACATCGCCTGGACCGATAATCGGAACTACAACACCAACGGCACAGATGTGCTGTACGTCAAAAGCACGGATGGCGGCACCAGCTGGACCGCGCCGATCCGCCTGAGCCACGACCCGACGGGCGTGGTCCGCGACCATATCACGCCGATGCTGGCCGTGGGGGCGGACAGCCGCTTGCACGCCTTCTGGCTCGACCGGCGGCTCGACCCCAACAACCACCTGTTCGACAGCTGGTACAGCTCCAGCACGGATGGCGGGGCCACCTGGGACCCCGATAGCCGGGTCAGCACGGTGTCGCAGGACCTCAATATCGGCTTCCCGCCGGGCAGCGGCAACGCGGCAGGCGATTATTGGGGGTTGGATACGGCCCGGGATACCGTGTACACGGCCTGGAACGACACCCGCGATGGCGTCCAGCAGGACATTTACGTGGCCAAAGGCCTGCTCTATCCGCTGTCCGGCAGCACCGCCACGCCCACGCCGCCCCCGCCATCGGCCACGGCGGCCGCGACGGCGGCCGTGACGGCGTCCGCCACGCCGGTCGCGACGGCCACGGCGACCGGTTTGCCGACCGCGCCGGCGACCCTACCGCCGACCGGCAGTGCGGTGCCGACGACGACCCCGCCGGCGGGCTCGCCGACGGCGACGGCGACGCCGAGCGGGCCCCCGCCGACCGGCACCGCCACCCGCACCGCGACGGCCCTGGTCTCCCCCACCGAGACGATCACGCCGTGCGCGACGGGCTTCACCGACGTCCATCCCACGGACTACTTCTACGCGCCGGTGCTTTACCTGACCTGTCACGGTGTGATCAGCGGCTATGGCGACGGCACTTTCCGCCCGTATAACCAGACGACGCGGGCGCAGATGGTCAAAATCGTCGTGCTCGGTTTCGGCACCCCGCTCGTGACTCCGCCCGGCGGGGGCTACACCTTCGCCGACGTCCTACCCAGCTTCCCGTTCTGGCGCGTGATCGAGACAGCCGCCGTGCACCAGATTGTGAGCGGCTACACCTGTGGCGGCCCGGGCGAGCCCTGCGACAGCGCGCAGCGGCCCTACTTCCGGCCCTATACGAATGTCACGCGCGGCCAGCTCGCCAAGATCACCGTCGTGGCGGCCGGGTGGGCCACCGTCAACCCGCCCGCGGGGACTTTTGCCGATGTGCTGCCGGGTACGGCGTTCTACCTCTTCGTGGAGACGGCCGCCTGCCATGGGATCGTCAGCGGCTACAGCTGCGGCGGGCCCGGCGAGCCCTGTGACAGCGGCGGGCGCCCCTATTTCCGCCAATACACCCCGGCGACTCGGGGCCAGATCGCCAAAATTGCCTATGGGGCGATCACGGGGCCGCCAGCCTGCACCGCTGCGGCCGGGCCGCCCTGACGGCGGAGCCCGGCCGGGGTCGGGAGGCGGTGGTGGGAGCAGGCGTTGGGAGTAGGAGACATATCCATCCTTTTGCCCATTGTCGAATTTGCACGAACATGATACAATTAGGTCTAAGCTGCTGGGCTATTGCTCAGCCTCGCGCCGGCCTGTCTACGGTGCTGGGCCTTCGCGCCGCCCCATGCCGGATCTTGCTAAATCGTACCCGGATCTTTGTGATAAAGGAGCCTGACGCCACGTGATGTAGATGCTAGGCCACTAGAGAAGACGGAGTTGATCGTGTCCAGAGAGATCGATGCACCGGTGCTGGTCCTCAACCAGAATTACGAGCCGCTCAACGTGTGCAATGTCAAGCGGGCGCTGGTGCTTGTGTTCAACGGCAAAGCCGAAGTACTGGAGCTGAATCACGCCATGATTCACTCGCCCACGTACACGGTGCATGCTCCGTCCGTCATCCGGCTGGCCCATCTGATCCGGCGCCCGCATCCGCGCGCCAAGCTCTCGCGGCGCGAAGTCTTTTTACGCGATGACTTCACCTGCCAGTATTGCGGCGTGCATAGCCGCGATCTGACCCTGGATCACGTCATGCCCAAATCGCGCGGCGGTGCGCACACCTGGGAGAACCTGGTCTCGGCTTGTCGCGCCTGTAACCATCGCAAGGGCGGCAAGACGATGGAAGAAGCGCGGATGCGCCCGCTGAAAGTGCCGCGCCAGCCGAAGGCCAATATCTATCATCTGGTCTACCGCTATGTGCAGACCGCGCCTCTCGAAGAGTGGCATAAGTTCCTGCCCGGCCTGAGTAGTTAGCCCGCCGGTGGCTCCCAGGCCACCGGATCGCAGCCGCCTGCCGCCCCTCGGGGCCGGGCGGCTCGCTTTTTAGGCGTCGGGCACACCTAATCATCCACGAAGCAGACGAAAGGATAGCCATCATGCTGGACCTGAAGCTCATCCGGGAAAACCCGGACCTGGTACGGGAATCGCAGCGCCGCCGCGGGGAAGACCCGGCCGTCGTCGCTCACCTGCTGGCGATCGATACGCGCAACCGGGCGCTCAAGACGGAGGCGGAAGCCTTACGCGCCGAGCGCAAGCGCGTCTCGGCCGAGATCCCGAAAATCCACGAAGCCGCGGAGCGCGCGCCGAAAGTGGCCGCCATGCGCGAGGTGGGGGAGCGGATCACCGCCATGGAGCACGAAATCACGGCGACCGACGATCAGATCCGCACCCTGTTGCTCAGCATCCCGAATATCCCCCACGAGTCGGTGCCGGAGGGCAAGGACGACAGCGAGAATATCGTCATCCGCACCTGGGGCACGCCGCGGGCGTTCGATTTTCCGCCCCGGCCGCACTGGGAGATCGCCGAGGCGCTGGGCATTGCCGACTTCGAACGCGGTGGCAAAATCTCGGGCCCCCGCTTCTTCGTGCTCGTGGGGGCCGGCGCGCACCTGGAGCGGGCGCTGATCAATTATTTTCTCGACCTCCACGTGACCGAGCATGGCTATACCGAGGTCAATACCCCCTACCTGGTGAAGGGTGAGTGCATGGTGGGCACCGGCCAGCTGCCGAAGTTCGCCGACGATATGTACCGCATTGAAGGCGAGGACCTCTATCTCGATCCGACGGCGGAAGTCCCGGTGACCAATCTCTACCGCGACGAGATCCTGGACGCCGCGCAGCTGCCGATCTACCTGGTGGGTTACACCGCCTGTTTCCGCAAAGAGGCCGGGGCGGGGGGCCGCGACAACCGGGGGATGATCCGCGTCCACCAGTTCGACAAAGTCGAGATGGTCAAGTTTGTGGCGCCCGAGACCTCCTGGGCGGAGCTCGACTCGTTACTGGCCCAGGCCGAGGATTGCCTGCAGCGGCTCGGCATCCCCTACCAGATCGCGCAGATGTGTACCGGCGACGTGGGCTTCACGGCGGCCAAGAAATTCGACCCGGAGGCCTGGATGCCGGGCCAGGGCAAGTACGTCGAGATCTCGTCGTGCTCCAATTTTGTCGACTTCCAGGCGCGGCGGGCCAATATCCGCTACCGGCCGGCTCCGGAGGCCAAGCCCCAATTCGTGCATACCCTCAACGGCTCGGGGCTGGCGATCGGCCGCACCGTTGCCGCGATCCTGGAGAACTACCAGCAGGCCGACGGCACGGTCGTGGTGCCGGAGGTTTTGCGCCCCTACATGCGTGGCCTGGCACTCCTCACTAAGGGGCGGGCGCTGTGAGCCGGCCTCGGTCGGCCTCCCAAAGCTATTACCTTCACGGCCCTCTGTGTAAGTAACCCCTTAAGCCTATTGGTGACTGCTAGGGGATAGTTGATGGACCTGGTGAAACTCCAGGGGAGGGCGCAGGGCTGGCTGGCGTAGTTATCCAGTGCTGCGCGGCGGCATCAAAGTAAAACAGGGTGCCATTGCTCGCTTGCAGTGTCAACTGCATCCCCGATCCGTCTACGATTCTCACCCGTCCTGCGCGCAACGGGGTTTCATAGATGAAAGGGTCGCCGTAGTGTTTAGTCGCCCGGTCGTAGATCCGCACGACAGCGACTCCCTGATTCGAGTTTGCCGAGCCTTGCTTAGCCCCTGCGTAAACGTGAATGACTTGGTTCGGTGTTTCGGCCACCCATTGGTTGATGATATTCCCATAGGTCGAGGGTAGATCTGGGGCGACACTTTCGTCATAGAGCAGGCCGGCCCCCACCGGGCGTGTTAGGTAGAACATATCGACCGGGGTTTCTGGAGGTAGCGTGGCCGGAGGTACACGGGGAACTCCAGGAGGCCACGTCGGGACGGGAGTAAGCGCCTCGCGGGTCGCGGCGGCGTCGTTCTCCGCGCGCAAGACGTCCGGACCCGGAAGCCCGTGCAGTGGGGTTGGGGTAATGTAGATGAATACAGTAGGGGTTGAAAGTGGCGGGGTGCCTGGAGCGAGAGGATCGCTGCCCATCCCGCCGCTCACCTGCCCACATCCTCCTAACACAAGTGCTACTCCGAGTAAAATCAAGCTGTGATTGTATTGACTAGTGACCGTTGGGCTCGGCCCGTTGGGAATGGGCGTATGATTCACCAGATCCCCCGTTCTGAGGGCCAAGGACAACTTGTTAAGCCCCCCGCCACCGTCTTCTGCGTAGTCAATTTCAATGGGGTAAAAGCCGACCGCGGGAAACGACACCGTCATGTACTGCGGGGCCTAAAGGCCCGCAGCTTGTCCCTGATCCCCGTCGCTCACAGCGTCGATGGAGACCGAGACCAATGGCGGCATGACGGCCGCCCTGGCGACCAACGCCCGTTGCCGGATGTTGACCGCCGCGTTAGCGTCAGCCGGGGCAGCGAACCCGCACTGCACACACAGGAAGCGACTTTGCGAGGGGCGATTGGCTTTCGCGATATGGCCACACCGTTGACACTCGCGGGACGTGTTACGGGGGTCCACCGTTTGCACCCGCACGCCGGCCTGCAGCGCCTTGTAGGCGATAAAGCTCTTGAGTTGGTAGAACGCCCAGTTGGCCTGCCGTGCGCGCTGCGACCGCTTAACCGTTGTCCGCTGGCGAATGCCCGTCAAGTTTTCCAGGGCGATTCCCCTAAAGGAGGCCGGCGAGGTAGAGAAGCAGGAAACGGGTATTCGTCCAGCGGAGTATAACCGCAACACCTTGCCGCTGCCAAGGGCTCGAACTCAGGCACTCAGGCGCGTAGCCCGCAGGCCATTGACAGGGCCCCGGCCCACTGCTATACTCTTGCGCCAAGCAGGGGCATTTAGTGTCTCTTGCGCTGATTCAAGGGTGGTCGTTATAGCACAGGAGGGGACCACAATGGCACAGATAGGAGCACGCCGGGAACCCGAGCCCGGCGACCTGACGCCGGCGGTCGGGGCCGCGACAGATATCAGCCCGCTGGGGCGCACGCAGCCGAAGCCGGCCCATGAACAGACGGCGGACGAAGATACGGATGTCGCCGCCTGGGACCAGGTGGCGGCGATGGCCGAGTTCCGGGCGCTGATCGCGGCCAAAATCCGCTTTATTCTGCCCGCGACGATCTTCTTCATCATCTATTACTTTGCCCTGCCGGTGCTGGTGGGCTATGCCCCGGATCTGATGAAAACGCGGATCCTCGGCCCCGTCAACCTGGCCTACCTCTTTGCCCTCTCCGAGTTTTTCATGGCCTGGATCCTGGCCTATATCTACCTGCGCCGGGCCAGCCGGTTCGACGAGATGGCGAAGACGATCATCGGCAAGCTGAACCTGAAGCGGGGAGGGAAATAAGCGATGTCTGTTCCCCTGATTATGTTCATTGTCTTCATCGCCATTACCCTGGGCATCACCTACTGGGCGGCGCGGCAAACGCAAGGGAGCACGGCCTTTTTTGCCGCCAACCGCCAGATCACCGGCTGGCAAAACGGCGTGGCCGTCGCGGGCGACTACATGAGCGCCGCCTCATTCCTGGGCATCGCCGGGATCATCGCCTTCAGCGGCTATGACGGCTTTATGTACTCCGTCGGCTGGCTGGTGGCTTATCTCACCGTGTTGCTGATCGTGGCCGAGCCGCTGCGCAACGCCGGCAAGTACACCATGGCCGATGTGCTGGCCTACCGGCTCAGCGCGCGCCCGGTGCGCTCGATGGCCGCGTTGAGCACGCTCACGGTGAGCACGTTCTATATGATCGCCCAGATGGTCGGGGCCGGCGGGCTGGTGGCCCTGCTGCTCAAGGACTCGGGGATCAGCTACGAGTATGCCGTGATCGGCGTGGGCGTGCTGATGATCGTCTATGTGGTCTTCGGCGGCATGCTGGCGACCACCTGGGTGCAGATCATCAAGGCCATCTTGCTGATGAGCGGCACGATCTTCCTCAGCTTGCTGGTCCTGGGGCACTGGGGCTTTGACCTCGGCAAGTTCTTCGACGCGATCACCACGGTGCCGGTGGTCGACGCGAAGACGAAAATCACCACGGCCACCAACTTCCTGCAACCCGGCCTGCTGTATAAGCCGCCGTATGGCCCGCTCGATTTGATCTCCCTGGGCTTGGCCCTGGTCTTCGGCACGGCCGGGCTGCCCCATATCCTGGTACGCTTCTATACCGTGCCCGACGCGAAGACGGCCCGCACCAGCGTCGTCTGGGCGATGGCCCTGATCGGCGCCTTCTACATCATGACCACGTTCCTGGGGTTTGGCGCCGCGACGATCGTGACCCCCGCCGTCATCGCGGTCAACGGCGGCTCGAACATGTCGGCCCCCTTGCTGGCCAAGGCCCTGGGCGGCGACGTCTTCTTCGCCTTCATCTCGGCGATTGCCTTCGCCACCATCCTGGCCGTGGTGGCCGGCCTGACGATCAGTGCCTCGACCTCGTTTGCCCATGACTTCTGGACGAACGTGATCCACGGCGGGAAGGAGCGCAGCAAAGACGAAGAAGTCCGCGTGGCCCGCTACGCGGCCCTGGGCGTGGGCGCGGTGGCGATCTTGCTGGCCCTGGCGCTGCGGACGGCCAACGTGGCCTTTCTGGTCGGGCTGGCCTTCGCCGTCGCCGCCTCCGCGAATTTGCCGGTGATCCTCTTCTCGCTCTTCTGGAAGCGCTTCAACACCACAGGCGCGGTCGCCGGCATCGCGACGGGGCTGGCGGCGTCGCTGATTTTGATCTTGCTCAGCCCCAGCCTGATGGGGATTGACACCGCCGCCACGGCGGCCAATGCCCGCCACCTGATCCAGGCGACGGCGATCTTTCCCCTGAACAACCCGGGCATCGTCAGCATCCCGCTGGGCTTCCTGGGCGCCTTTCTGGGGACGATCTTGAGCAAGGAGCCGAGCGCGGAGGCCAAGTTCACCGAGCTCTCGGTGCGCGCCAATACCGGGTTGGGCGCCGAAGTCTAGCCCGATCCCGCTTTCGGGTATAATAGGAGCACCGGGCCGCCAAACCAGCGCCCGGTGCTCGTCCGTTCTCCCGTTAGAAAGGCGACGATCTCATGCGCACCGTCATCCCTGGGCCCCCCTGGCGCGGCCTGCTCGCGGGCCTGCTGGGGGCGGGCCTGCTGGCCGGCTGGCCTGCCGCGCCCCCGGCCGGGGCCGTCGCCTTGCGCTTCGGCGATCCGGCGTTTGCGCAGGTCTGGACGCGCACCGATGCCCCAGTCGCGGCCGGGCAGGCCGGGCGCTCCTGGTATTGGGGCCCCGCACCGGGCATGATCGTGCGCGAGCCGTTCGCCGGACTGCCGGGCGGATCGCACCTGGTCCAGTATTTCGACAAGAGCCGTATGGAGATCAACGACCCGCAGGGTGACCGCAGCGCCCCCTGGTTCGTGACCAACGGGCTGCTGGCGGTCGAGCTGATCTCGGGCCGGGTGCAAACCGGGCTCACCAGCTATGAGCCGCGGGCCCCGGCCGCCATCCCCCTGGCCTCGGATACGGACGATACGAGCGCGCCGACCTATGCCTCGTTCCTGGCCGTGAGCAACACCGCGCGCGGCGACCACCCGGCCCCGGACGCCACGGGAAGCGCGGTGACCGCCACGATCGATCGCGCGGGGCAGGTGGGCCAGGACGCCGGCCGGGCGCTGGTGGGGACCCGCCTGGCCCATTACGAGCCCCGCACCCGGCATAACATCCCGGCCGTCTTCTGGACCTTCCTGAACGCGCGCGGGCCGGTGCAGGAAGCCGGCGGCCGGGCTATCGCCCCGTTATCCACCCCCTGGAATTTCGCCACCGGCCTGCCGATCAGCGAAGCGTACTGGGCGCGCGTGAAGATCGCGGGGCGGCCTCAGTGGGTGTTGATCCAGGCCTACGAGCGGCGCGTGCTGACCTTTGTCCCGGCGAACGCCCCGCAGTGGCAGGTGCAGATGGGCAATATCGGCCAGCACTACTATCAATACCGGTATGGGAGTCCGGCCGCGGCCCTGTTAGACGCGATCGACCGCACGGCGGCCGCCCCGACCTACCATTTCGATTCGCTGTTCCAGCTGCAGAGCGGCGACGTGACCATCCCCTTCGCCCGGCAATCCGGCGACTTCCAGGCCCCCAATCGTACGCATTTTGTCCAGCAGGCGACCGACGGCGTTAGCGAGGTGGTGACGATCGGCCCCAGCGTCTATATCAGCAGTACGGCCACCGGCGGGCAGTGGCAGAAAAGCGCCCCCGGCGCCGCGATCGACCTGTCGAGCCTGATCGGCGTGCTGCAATATGCGACGGATGTGACGGCCGGGCCCGACGAGGTGGTGAACGGCGTGCCCAGCCGGCATCTGCACATGACCCTGGAGCCGAGCGTCCTGCCGCTGCTGCCGGGGGTGACATACTCGGCGGCGGTGGGCGATGTCTACCTGGCCGCTGGCACGGGGCGCATGACCCGCGAGATCACCACCCTGACCCTGGCGCCCGGCTCGCTGCGCCAGGGCGCGGTCCTGGTGACGATCGATTTTAGCCGCTATGGCGAAGCGGTCAGCATCGCCCCGCCCCTGCCATGATTATCGATCGCCTGCGCCGCCCCTGGCCGCTGACCCCCGCCCAGATCGGGCTGCTGGCCGTCCTGCTGGGCGGGCTGTTTTTCGCCCCGGGCTCGCTCAAGTTCAAGCTGGACTTCCTGGGGTTCGGGGTCTGCCACCAGCTGAGCAGCCACTCCTTGTTTATCGCCGGTCACCAGCTGCCGCTGTGCGCGCGTTGCAGCGGCATCTATCTCGGGGCCTTGATCACGCTGGGGATGCTGTTGATCCTGCGCCCCCTGGCCGGGGCGTTGCCCGCGCGGCGGATGCTGCCGCTGCTGGGCTTTATGTTCGCCACGATGGTCCTGGATGGCATTAACTCGACGTTCCAGTCCGTGCCGGGCGCCACGGCGCTGTACGAGACGACAAACTGGCTGCGCCTGATCACCGGCACACTCGCCGGGACCGCGTTGATGTTCGTACTCTACCCGATCTTCAACCAGAGCTTCTGGCGCACGCGGCTACTGCAGCGCGAGCGCTCGCTGGAACAGCCGTATGAGTTGTTCGGGTTCCTGGTGCCCAGCGCGGTGGTCGTCGGCGTGCTGCTCTCGGCGGCCGGCGACCCCACGATTGGCGACTGGCTCTACTGGCCGCTGGCGTTGGGCAGCGTGGCCGGCCTGCTGGCCATGTTGATGATGGCCAACGTCCTGATCGTCTCGACGCTGAGCCGGCGGGCCGGCACCATAACTTCGTGGCAGGCGGCGTTGACCCCCCTGCTGATCGCCTTGCTCCTGGCGCTGATCGAGCTGACCGTGCTGGCGAACCTGCGGATTGCCCTGACGGCGTCCCTGGCCACGGCGGCCACGCCCCCCGATCTGCCGCTCGTGCCGGGCCTCAAATGAGGCGGCGGGCGCGGCAGGCAGAATTACCGGGTCGGGCGGGCGCCGGCGGGCGAAAACACGTAAATTTGCGCTATACCGGGGCCCCCGCAGGGGGTATGATTGTTGCGGGCCGCAACGAGGCAGGGCCCGGCCACGTAGTAGAGTGAAGGCGATCGTTTAGCGAGAACGGGATAGCAGGTAGGAGTGCCTGGCGTATGCGAACAGGGTTGTTGGTCGGGGCGGCGTTTGGCGTCGTAGCGGCGGGGCTCTTTTTCCCCTTCACGGAGCGTTGGATTCCGCTGCTGGTGGAAGCCTTGCTCGCGATCGTGGCGGGCGCGGTGGCCGCCTACCTGGCGGGCCGGGTGCCCGTGCCCCTCGCCCCGGCCCGCCCCGGGGCGCCAGCGGTTACCTGGCGCAGTATCGTGGTGCGCGCCGGCACGGCGGCGGGCGCGGTCGTCGGGGTGCTGGGCGGGCTGGCGTTCACGGTCGTCACCTACCAGTTGCTGGGCGATGCGACCGGCCGCGCGCAGCTGGCCGAGAGCTTGCGCCAGGCGGGGCTGAGCACGTCCGCCGATGCCCTGATCTCCATGCTGACGCTTTGTGTCGGCTGCATCTTTGTGATCCTGATCCCGACCCTCACCGGCGGGCTGGGCGCGCTGGGGGGCTGGCTCTATAGCCTGACCCGGCCGGCCTCCGCGCCCCCCCCGCTGCCCCTGGGCGGGCCGGGGATACCTCTTTAGCCGCACCCTGTTAGAAAGGACCACCGGGATGGACACTCTCATTCAAATTCTCGCGGGGCTCGGGCTGGCGGCGTCCGCCGGGCTGAATGCCTGGTTGCCGTTGCTCATCGTCGGCCTCGCGGCGCGCTTCACCACCCTGATCCATCTGAGCGCGCCCTATAACCTGCTCTCGAACGGCTGGGTCCTGGCGACGCTGTCTGTGCTGCTCTTGATCGAGATTCTGGCGGACAAGGTCCCGGTAGTCGATTCGCTCAACGACGCCATCCATACCTTTATCCGGCCCGCGGCCGGGGCGATCTTGTTCGCGGCGCATAATAATGCCCTGGGCGATCTCAATCCGGTGCTGGCGCTGATCCTGGGCCTGCTGGCGGCTGGCAGCGTCCATGCCGTCAAAGCCTCGGTCCGCCCGGTGCTGACCGCGACCACGGGGGGCCTCGCCAATCCCATTGTCAGCGTCATCGAGGATGCCGTGGCGATTGTGAGCACCCTGCTGGCCCTGCTGGTGCCGGCCCTCTCGGCGGTCTTGTTCCTGATCTTCCTGATCGTGGCCGTGCGGTTATTGTTCCGCTGGCGCCAGCGGCACGCCGCCCGCGCGGATCTGCAGCGTGCGCGTTAAGCTGGCGGGGGGCCTGGTGCTTGGGCTGGTGCTGGCCGGGTGTAGCGGCGCGGCCCCGCCGGCCGCGGCGCCGGCCCTGCCGCCGGTCGCACAGATCTGGCCCACCCAGCTGCCCACCCCCACCGGGGCGCCCCCGGCCGGGAGCGCTGCGGATACCGCGGCCGGCGACCTGGCCGCGCCGCCGGCCGCCCGCGCCGGGCCCCGCGGGGGTGGCCCGGATTGGACCTTTGCGGTGGTCGGCGATACCTGGAAAGACACGCCGATGCTGCGCTATATTTTGCACGATGCCGTCGCCCATCACGACTCGCTCCTGGTCGACCTGGGCGATCTGACCCCGCAGGGCCGGCCGGAGCAGTTGGCGGAGTTTGCCCGCCTGGCCCGGGGCGCCGGGCTGCCGGTCTACGCGGTGCCGGGCAATCATGATGTGGCCTGGTCCCAGAATACGCAGCCGTTTGAGCAATTCTGGCCCCGCCACCAGTCGTTCGACTATCGGAACGCCCATTTCACGATCGCGGATGATAGCGCGGTCACTTTCAGCCGGGCCGAGCTGGCCTGGGTCGCCGCCGACCTGGCCGCGACGGCCCAACCGCTCAAGTTTGTGTTTGTGCATGTGCCCCCGCTGATGCCCTATCCGGTGCCGGCCGAGTCGGCCCTACAGGCAGGGGGGCCGGAGTTCAGCGCCCTGATGGAACAATACCAGGTCACGACCGTCTTTGCGGGCCATCTGCACGCCTATACCCGCCTGGAGCGCAACGGGGTCCCCTATGTCATTACCGGGGGCGGCGGCGAGCCACTCCATGTGCCGGCCCTGCTCGGCGGGCGGTACCACTACGTGCGGGTGGCGGTGCAGGGCACCACGACCCAGGAGACCATGATCGCGCTCGACACCGTGCCGACGCCGACCCCTTGACCGTTTTGAGTTTTGATCGCGTAGCGGTGCCGCAGGCACATTTTTGAGTTTTGAGTTTTGAGTTGACGAACGACTGGAAACGAGTTTTGAGTTTTGCTCGCGCAGCGGTGCCGTAGGCACATCGCGCAGCGGTGCCGTAGGTACATCGCGCAGCGGTGCCGTAGGCACATCGCGCAGCGGTGCCGTAGGTACATTTTTGCGCGCGCAACGGGGCCGCCGGCACCCTTTGAATTTTGAGTTAGGGTGCGGGGCCGATGGCATGTATACGCAGTAACCTTAGAGGCAGGGACCGCTCGGAGACTTGCGGCGCCCCGCCCCGTCGGGATGATCGTCAGCCCGCGTAGGCGGGCTTCGTACTCGTAGCCGCGGCTTTAGCCGCCAGGCGTCCCGCCCCAGAACCCGGCCGCGTGCTGAGGTTGCTGCTGGGTGGTAGCACACGAGCAGTTGTGGTAAGATGCAGCCACGGGGGATAGTACGATGGATGCAGCAGGGGCGGCAGCGGCGCCGGAAGCGACCGTAAACTCCAAACTCCAAACTCCAAACTCAAAACTCCTCTCGATCCTGGTGCGGCTGCGGCCGCGCGACGTGGGGGCGATCCTGGACCAGGCCGTGGTGCTCTATCGCCGGAACTTCTTCACCTATGTGGGCATCGTCGCGCTGATGCAGGTGCCGGTGACCTTGCTGCTCACGCTGGGCAATATTTTCCTGCTGGATCCGGCCAACCTGCGGACGCCGCAGCCGCCGCGGTTCGGGGCCGATCCCAACGCCTATGCGCAATACGATGCGGCCAGTGCGGCCTGGTTCAGCGATCTCATCAGCCGCTCCCTCTTGCTGTTTGCCCTCTCCGGGGTGGGTGTCATCTTGCTGAATCTGGCGACGGGGGCGCTGGCCCGGGCCATTGCCGATGGCTATATGGGCCGGCCGCTGAGCGTCCTGGGCGCCTATCGCGCCGTCCTGCCCCGCTTCTGGTCGCTCACCGGGCTGATCGTCCTCCTGGGGTTCTCGCTGATGCTGTTTGTGGTGCCGCCGTTATTCTTCTGGATTTTTATCTCCTGGAGCTTCGCCAGCCAGGCGGTCGTGCTCGAAGGGCGGGGCGTCGCCTCGGCGCTCCAGCGGAGCTGGGATCTGGTGCGGGGGGACTGGTGGCGCGTTTTCGGCACCTATCTGCTGCTGTTTCTGGTGCGCACGATTATTACCCTGCCGGCTTCGGTCGCCTCGGTGGCGCTGAGCCTGGTGGGCGCGTCGTGGGTGGTGCAGAACATCGGGGCGGAGTTCGCCAGCCTGGTGCTCGCCGTCATCTCGACGCCGATCCAGCTCACGGCGATGACCTTGCTCTATTTCGACCTGCGGGTGCGCAAGGAGGGCTATGATCTCAACCTGGCGCTCGACGCGCAAGCGGTGGACCTGGGCCTGGAGCCGGCCGCGATCGGGGGCGGCTGGCCCTACCAGGCGGTCGCGCCAGCCGCCGGCGCCGGTGCGCCCGCGGGCCGGGCCATGGCGCCCTTGCCCTATGGCGAAGTGACCCAGGCATGAAGCAGAGCCTCTGGGCCCTCGCGGCGGCCGGGTGGCGCCTGTATATGGGCAGCCGGGGGGCCTTTTTGCTGCCGGTTCTGTTGCTGGAAGTGCCGCTCTTGCTCGTAAATGTCGGGGTGCTGGCCTGGCTCGATCCTGGACCCACCGCGATCACGGCATCCTGGATCGTCGGCTTTACGGTCTTTACGCTGGCGGATAGTATCCTGACGCTCACCGAGGCGGTGTTCGCGTTTCTCTTGCTGGCGTTGATCGCCGTGCAGGTGCGGGCGTTGCGCGCCGGCCAGCCCCTGGCGCTCGGCGCGGCTTTTCGGCAGGTCTTACCCCGGCTCTGGGCCCTCTTGGGCGGCTCTTTCCTGCTGGTCGTGAGCGTCGGCCTGCTCACGGCCGTGGGGGTGTTTTTCTCCGTGGTGTTCAGCCTGGTCCTGGCCGTCCTGGGCAGCGAGGGCAAAAGCCTGGCCGAGGCACTGCGTGACAGCCTGGTGAATCCGACGCAGAACCTCTGGCTGCAGCTTCTGCTCTTGGCCCTGATCGCCACCCTCTCGATCTTCCTGGTCGTGAAGTGGTCGCTGATGGTCCAGGTGGTCGTGCTGGAAGACTCGCCCCCGGTGCATGCCTTACAGCGCAGCTGGCAGCTGATCCGCGGCGCCTTTTGGCGCACGCTGGGGACCTTGTTGATCAGCAGCCTGCCGATCAGCCTGCTCTCCAACGGCACACTGGTCGCGCAGTTCCTGGGAGTGCTCCCGGAAGGGGGCAACCGCGTCGCCGTGCTCGCCGTGGTGCGCGGGATCGCCCTCTTCCTGCGCCTGCTCGTGTTGCCGTGGGTGCTGATTCTCCTGACCCTTTACTACTACGATCTCCGCGTGCGGCGTGAGAGCGCCGCCCCGAGGGCCGCGGGCTGAGGCGAGCTGTTGGGCCGCTGCGCCGGGGGGTAGGCATCCCGCTCTGCGTCCTCATCGCGCTGCTGGGGATCGCCTGCTGGCCGGGCCGTGCCCAGGCCGCGCCGGCAGGCCAGGCGCCGCTCGACCGCGCGGCCTATGTCCGCCTCCTGCACACGCTGCTGGCCGACGTGGACGCCGTGCCCGCCGGCCAGGATGCGGGCCAGGCGGCCGCGATCACCCGCGCCCTGGTCGCGATCCCGGAGAGTGTGACCGTGGCCGATGCGCAGGGCCCCCTCGCCGCCATCGACCTGCGCCCGTTACGGGACAGCCTGCAGAAACAGCCGCCCGACCTCGTGGGCGCCCACCAGTACCTGACCGCCCTGCTCGATTTGCTGGACCCGGGGTCGCTGCCGCCGGCCACGCCGACTCCCGACGAGACCCCCCCGCCCGGCCCGGGCACGTCGGCGCCGATCCGCACGCCAGCCTATCTGCCGGCGCCCGAGACGGGCACCGGCCCCCCGCTCAGCAGCGGGGATGCGGGCGCCCGGCTGGACCGGGTGCTGGCCGATCCCCGTTTCCGCCAGGCCGCGGGCAACGGCATCCAACAGGGTCTGTCCCAGGCGTTACAGCCCTTCGTCACTTTCTTGCTGCAAATGCCGCCGCGCCAGCGCAATGTGTTGATCGCGCTGGTGGCCGGGCTGCTGGTGGCGTTCATGGTCTATAGCGGCTACCGGGAGGCCCCCTGGCGCCGGGAGCGCTACTGGGCCACGATCCTGGGCGCGGGGGGCGGCACCGCGGGGCTGGTCTATGTGCTGCTGACCTACTTTTTCGACCTGGTTAGCCTGATCGGCCCGGCGGTGGGGCTGGGGCTCGGCGGCCTGGGCGTGATCGTCGCTCTGGGCGTGCTGGTCTACCTGGTTTTCGGCCTGCGGCGGGCGCGGGCGCCAATCGATGCCCGACTGACCGCGGCCTTCGCCGCCGAAGCCGGGTGGACGGCGGCGCAAGCCCGGCTGGCGGCGCTGACGGCCGCATCCGCGCTCGACTACCGCAAAGCGGTGCGCTATCGGTACCTGGCGACGTTGCTGGCCCTGGACGAAGCGGGGCACATGCGCTTCGATCCCGCGCTCACCAATGGCGAATACCTGCGCCAGGCGCCGGCCGGCATGCGGGAGCCGCTGCGCCCGCTGATCCAGCGTTTTGAGCGCTTCTGGTACGGCGGCTATCCGGCGACCGCGCAGGACTATGCGGCGTACCAGGCGCTAGCGACCACGGCGGAGCAGGTGGGCCCGGAGGCCCGATCGTGAGCGGGCGGCGGGGTGACCGGCTGATCTTCGCCGGGCTGATCCTGGCCCTGTTTCTCGTCGCGGTGGTGTCTTTCCTGAGCACCTCGGCCCGCGAGGGGCAGGCCGACTTACAGGGCAGCAGCCTGAGCCCGGCCCCGCCGGGCGCGCTGGCCCTCTATCTCTGGCTGGCCGATAGCGGCTACCCCGTGCAGCGCATCCAGGGCGCCACACGGCTAGCCGACGCCCTGCGCGATACGGATGTGTTGTTTGTGCTCAATCCGCAGAGTGGCTTCAGCGCCACGCAGATCGCCGATCTGGACGCCTGGATGAATGAAGGGGGGGTGCTGGTGCTGACCATTGAGGGCACCCAGGCCGCCCTCAACCCCCTGCTGGATCACCTGGGCGCCAGCCTCACGCCGCTACTCCCGCCGATCGCGGGCGCCCTGCCGCCCACCCAACCCCTCTGGACCCAGCCGCCGGTGCGGCAGGTGGGCGTGCAAACCTCCTGGCAGCTCGACCTGACCGGGGCCACGGCCGTGCCCCTGCTGGGCGTGGCCACGGGGCCGCTGGCGATTGTGCAGCCGCGGGGCCAGGGCCGGCTGGTGCTCCTCTCGACGAACTGGCCGTTCACCAATGCCGGCCTCGGCGAATATGATAATCGCTGGCTGGCCTGGAACCTGGCGGGATCCGGCCTGGGGCGCCGGGTGGCTTTCGATGAAATCCATCACGGCTACACCGGCGGCGACCTGCGGGACCTAGTGTTGCGCAGCGCGTGGGGCTGGGCCCTGATCTACGGGGGGGGGCTGGTGGTGCTCGGCTTATTGTTTAGCAGCCGGCGCCTGGGCCCGCCGCTGGTCCCGCGGGCGGCCGGGGCGCGGCGCGGCGCCGGCGAGTACATGACGGCCATGGCCGGCCTCTTCAGCCGGGCGGGCCGGACCGATTGGGTAGCCGATCGCTATCGGGCCGAATTGCGCCGTGCCCTGGCCGCGCCCTATGGCCTGGAAGCCGGCGGCCCGGCCGCGACCCTGGCCGCCGGCTTTGCGGCCGCCCACCACCACCCAATCGACGTGGCCGAGCTGACCACGCTGCTAGTCGAGCTCGACACGGCGGCCACGCCGGGCCCCCAGGGCCGCCCGGTGCTCGGCGACGCGGCCCTCTTGCGCCTGATCCGGCGCGCCGAAACCTTCCGCACGGATGCTCTTTAGCGCCGCTACCCAGGAGGACTAGATGACTGTTGCCGAGTTATACGCGGCCATTGACCGCGAGCGCCGCAAGGTGATCGTCGGGCAGGATGCGACGTTTGAGCTGCTCGTGGTGGCGCTCCTGGCGGGGGGGCATGTGCTGCTCGAAGGCGTGCCGGGGATCGCCAAAACCTTGATGGCGAAAACCCTGGCCGCCACCGTGAGTGGCGAGTTTAAGCGGGTGCAATTCACCCCCGACCTGATGCCGGCGGATATTGTCGGCACGAACATCTTCGATCTGCCTACCGGCCGCTTCGCGCTGCATGTCGGCCCGATTTTCGCGAATATCGTCCTGGGCGACGAGATCAACCGGGCGCCAGCGAAGACGCAGTCGGCCCTGCTCGAGGCCATGGAGGAGCGGCGGGTGACGATCGACGGCGTGCCACACGATCTCCCCCGGCCGTTCCTGGTGCTGGCGACCCAGAACCCGATTGAGTATGAAGGAACCTACCCCTTGCCGGAGTCCCAGCTCGACCGCTTCCTGTTCAAATTGCTGGTCAGCTACCCGAGCACCGCGGATGAGACCCAGTTGCTGCGCAACTACAACGCCGGCTTTGACCCGCACGACCTGGCCCGCGCCGGCGTCCTGGCGGTGGCGAACCCGGCGTCGCTGGCGGCCGCGCGCCAGGAAGCCGCCGCGGTACGCGCCGACGAGGCCCACCTGGCCTATATCACGGCGATCGCCGAGGCCAGCCGGCGGGCGCCGGATCTGCTGCTGGGGGGCAGTCCCCGGGCGTCCGTGGCCCTGCTGACCGCCGCGAAAGTCTATGCCGCGCTGCAAGGGCGGGAGTACCTGGTGCCCGACGACATCAAGAGTCTGGTCCCCCCCATCTACCGCCACCGGATTATCCTCAAGCCCGAGGCCGAGATCGAGGGGCTGACGGCCGATCGCGCCATCGAGCGCATCCTGGGGCGGGTGCCCGTGCCGCGCTAAAATTGACGGGAAAGTGACCATCCGATCTTGAACCAGGGGCGGGCAGGGGTTGTATTTATTATAGAGTAGGCGGAAAGGCTCTATTGAGTCGCTCCCCTCCCCCTATTACAGGTCGGCGCGGCAGCCCGTGTTTGTTGCCAAACCAGACCCGCTTGTGGTAAGATAGGGGGCGCCTGGACCAACCGGGCGGCTTGATGTATTGCTGATGGCACGCATCAATTAGTAAAGGAGGTGGTCGTCCACGCGCCCCGGGCATTGCGGCTGACCCGCCGTCGCGCCCCGATTTGCGCCTGGAGCTTCTTACTACCAGGTCCTGGGTGCTTTTCGCGTTGGCACCCGGCCCTTCTAGCCGGTCCAGCGTTTGTGCCGGCTGATGGGGACCAGCCAGGGTCCCCTTACCTTTCGGATTTGCAACGCAATCCACAGTAGCAGGAGGAGAACCTTGATGAATAAAAGCGGATACGGACGTATCCTGGTCTATGCGGCGACGATTGCTGCATTGGCCGTGACCGTCTTTCCGAGGGCGTCTGCGGCGGCTCCGGCCCAGCAGGGGCGCACCCGGCACTTCAGCGAAACCAACCAGGATGTTTCCGGCCGGTTCCTGGATGTGTGGGAGAGTGGGCGCCCGTTCGCGGATAGCCTGTATATCAACGGCTTGCCGCTGAGCGACCGCCATGCCGAGACGTCGCTGACCGACGGCAAGATCTACCAGACGCAGTGGTTTGAGCGCGCCCGCTTCGAGGCGCACCCCGAGAACCAGCAGCCGTACGACGTGCTGTTGGGGCTGCTCGGCGTGTTCGCCGCGGAAGGCCGCAAGGACCAGCCGTTCAAGGCGATCGACAACCCCAACGACGGCTCACGCTGGTTCCCCGAGACCAAGCACTCGGTGGGCGACAGCAGCACCGGCGGCAAGGCGATCGCCAGCTTCTGGACCCAGAAGGGCGGCATCGCCCAGTTCGGTTTCCCGCTGAGCCAGCCGTTCCAGGAAGTGACCCGCGAGACCGATCCGAAGGTCGCGGGCAAGAGCTTCCTGGTGCAGTATTTTGAGCGCCAGCGGTTCGAGTATCACCCCGAGAATGCCGGCACGCCGTTCGAAGTGCTGCTGGGCCGCCTGGGCGCTGAGCAGCAGCACCAGGTTCAGGTGAACGATCCGATCGTCGCCAAGGGCAATAACCCCGTCGATACCTTCCGCATCGGCCGCGGCCAGGACCCGGGTACCTTGATCCCGATCGAGGATAGCACGCTCATCGGCAGCAACATCCGCAACTTCGTCTATAACGGCCTGACCAAGCGCGATAAGGACCAGAATGTGCTGCCCGACCTGGCGGCGTATGTGCCGACCCTGGATAACGGCGGCGCCTACTACGTGGGCACGGGCGATGACAAGCACATGGTCGTGAAGTACAAGCTGAAGCGCGGGATCAAGTGGTTCGACGGGCAGGAGTTTACCTCGAACGACGTGATCTTCACCTATAAGCTCACGCTGGACTCGAACTTCCCGGCCGCCGGGCGCCAGAGCGCGCAGTACTTCTCCAGCATCGACAACCCCGATGCCTACACGTTGATCTTCAACTACCTGACCTGGAAGGAAGCCGCGGCCCTGATCGGGCGCGATAAGGACACCTATGGCTTCCTGCAGGCCTTCGTGGACCAGAAGATCCCGGTGATCACCCCGCTGTACAACGAGCTCCTCGGCCCCATCGTGCCGGAGCATGCGCTCAAGAATATCGCTCCTGGCGATATTGACAAGAGCGATTACTCGACATCTATCTGGGGCACCGGCCCGTATCACGTCACCAAGTTCCAGACCGGCCAGACGATCGAAATGGACGTGAACCCGAACTACAACGTCACGGGCAATACGCCGTCCTTCGCCCACATCAGCTGGCCGCTCTTCTCGGACAACAAGCAGCTCCCCGTCGGCATCGCGACCGGTAACCTCGACGCGGTTACGTCGGAGAGCATCACGCCCGACCTGATTACGTCCATTCAGAGTACTGTCGAAGCGGCGGGCAAGGGCAAGCTGCTCAACCGCGGCGGCTACAGCTACGAGCATGTCGACTTCAACACGCAAAAAGCCCCGTTCGACGACGTGCGCGTGCGCCAGGCGGTGGCTTACTCCCTGGATCGCGATGCGATCAACAAAGCCATCTTCGGCGGCCAGCTGACCATCATGAGCAGCTGGATCCCCCCCAGCCACTGGGCATCCGCCGAGAACCCGGACAATATCGCCAAGCACAGCGACCTGACCAGCCAGATCGTCAAGTACAACTACGATCCCGCCAAGGCCAACGCCCTGCTGGATGCGGCTGGGTGGACCATGAACGCGGCGACCGGTATTCGCGAGAAGAACGGCAAGCCGCTCAAAATCAACTGGCTGACGACGACCAAGGCCTACCGTAAGCTCATCGCCACGGCGCAGCAGCAGTACCTGAAGGCCGTCGGCATCGACTCCACGCCTGATCCCAAGCCGGCGGGCCAGGTCTTCGCCAACCCGCCCGACGGCCCGCTGTACAGCGGGAGCTACGGCGACTTCGGCGTTGTCGAGTTCGCCTGGCAGTTCCTCACGGACGAGCTGGACCCGACCGGTCTCTTCGACACCACGCAGATCCCGTCCGCGGCGAACCAGAACTCGGGCGGCAACGATCTGTTCTGGAGCAATGCGGACAGCGATAAGTGGTCCCGCCTGACCCAGACCCAGATCGGCCACACCACCGACCGGCTCACGTCCTACCTGCAGCAGCAGATCATCTTCACCAAGGAACTGCCGTCGCTGCCGTTCTTCGGGCTGCCGTCGCTGTTCATCATCCGCAACGGCGTCACGAACTTCCGGGCGACCCCGGGCGGTATCCTGGTGGATCCGCAGGAGTGGTACCTGAGTAAGTAAGCGGCTAACGAGGCGCGCAACGGCGCGCTCCGGCAGCCCTAGTGGATCGGCTCGCCTTCGGGCGGGCCGATCCTTTTTGTGTTGCCGGGGGCCCGGGCCCCCTGATCGCCGGGCCTGAGGACCGCGCCCTCGGGGGTCGGCCCCCGGCCCGCCGCCGGGGGCCCCGCCCCTACAGGCCATTCTCCCGGACTGTAGGAGCGGGCTCCGTCCCGCGCGAACATAAGCCGCCGAGGGTGACTCGGCCGGGGTAGGAGCGGGTCTCCGACCCGCTTGGTCGGCAACGTGCGGGTCGGTGCCGGGGCCTCTGGGGGGCTTGGGCGGCCCGTCAACAGGCGGGTCTGAGACCCGCCCCTACTCCCACTAGCGCGCCAGAGGACGAGCCCGGTCTTAAGTGCGCGCGGATGGGAGCTGGCTCCGTCCCGCGATGTCGCTCCAGGATGTGCTTGCCCCCCTGCCGGATCGCTGGGGGGCGCCAGAAGACGAGGGGCTTGGGTCAGGGATCCGCATGCAGCGTGCCGCATGCCGCACTGGGCGCGCCCCCACCATCGTGAGACCGCGCGCCCGCTCCTACCGGCGCGGGCCGGCAGGGGTGTAGTACCTGCCTGCAGCAGGATGTAGTAGCGGCCTGGAGCGCAGGGACATCTATTCCGGCCATAAACAAGGGCGGGCCCGGAAGTCGCTCCGGGGCCCGCCCTTGTTTATGGCCAACTGCTGGCTGCTGTGGCTCGCGCTTACATCTTCAGGCGGGGATCCAGCGCGTCGCGCAGGGCGTCGCCCATGAAGTTGATCGATACGACGGTGATGAGGATCAGCAGGCCGGGATAAAAGGCCAAGAGGGGGTGCTGGAGGAAGTAGTTGTTGACGTCGGAGAGCATATTGCCCCAGGTGGCTCGCGGTGTCTTTATCCCGTAGCCGAGGAAGCTGAGCGCCGACTCGCTGATGATGAAATCGCCGACGGCCAGGGTCGCGGCGACAATGATCGGCGCGAGCGAGTTGGGCAGCATATGGTTGAACATGATCCGCGAATTGGAGGCGCCCAGCGCGCGGGTGGCTTCGACAAAATCGAGGTTGCGCAGCGAGAGGATCTGGCCGCGGACCAGCCGGCAAATGCCGAGCCAGCCGAACACGCTGAGCACAATCACGATCGTCGTGAACGAGTCCAGGTACTGGCTCAGCATCTGCGAGAGCACCAGCAGCAAGGGGAAGAACGGGATGGCGAGCAGCAGATCGACAATGCGCATCAGGAGGGTATCGATCCAGCCCCCGAAATAGCCGGCGATCATGCCGACGAGTGTGCCGATCACGATCACGATGGCCGTGCAGGCGATGCCGACGCTGAGCGAGATCTGGCCGGCAAAGAGCAGGCGGGTCAGGAGGTCGCGGCCGAGGTCATCGGTGCCCAGCCAGTGCTGCGCACTCGCCGGGGCAAAGGTCTGCGTCAGGTCCAACGTATCCGGCTTGTAGGGCATGAAGAGTGGCGCGGTCACGCACAGCAGCGTGAGCACGATCAGGGTGAACAGGCCCATCAGCGCCAGCTTGTGCTTGCGGAAACGGCGCCAGGTGACGGTGAGCTGACCGGGTTCAGCCGGCGCTAATCGGTCAGCATCGAGGGTCGTACTGGTCGTAGCCATGATTATGGGCTCCTTTCAACCGCTTACGAATAGCGGATCCGCGGATCGGCGACCGCATAGAGGACATCGGCCAGGATGTTGGCCGAGATAATCAGGACGCTGGAGATCAACAGGAAAGCCATGACGATGGGCCAATCATAGGCGCCCAGCGCGTTGTAGAAGAGCGATCCCATCCCCGGATAGGAGAAGATACTCTCGGTGATGATGGCCCCGCCAAAGAGGCCAGGGATCGACAGGCTAATCACCGTGATCAGCGGGATCAGCGCATTGCGTAGCGCGTGCCGGAGGATCACGATGCGCTGCTTGAGCCCTTTGGCCCAGGCCGTGCGCACATAGTCGAGCCGCAGCACTTCCAGCATGCTGCTGCGCAGGAACCGGCTCCACCCCGCGACCTGGATCAGGCTGAGCACGGTGACCGGCATGACCAGGTGCAGGAGCCGGTTCGGGATGTCACTCTCCATCCCCGGATCAAACGCCAGCGAGGGTGGTAGGTGGGGCCAGCCCCATTGCTGAAAATAATAGGCGAACAGGATAATCAGCATCCAGCCGAACCAGAAGGTGGGCATCGAGATACCGAAGAAGGTGAGCAGGGTAATAGAGTAATCGAGTCGCGAGTACTGCTTAACGGCCGAGATGATCCCCACCGGCAACGCGATGATCAACGAGACGATCAGCGACGTCACCATCAAAATCAGAGTGAAGGGGAGGCGCTCGCCGATCAAGTCCGTCACGCCCTGGCCCGTCGCATAGGTGATCGAGCGGCCGGTGTCCCCGGTCAGGAGGCCCGCGCCGAAGATGCGCACCCCGGCGATGGTCACGTCGATGCCGCCCTTTTTGCCGGGAGTGAAGAGCCAGTTAAAGTAACGGGAGTACCAGGGGTAGGGGTGACCCTGTAGATCGTTGATGCCCATCAGGTACCCCAGCCGGTTGACTTGGCCGGGCGAAATCTTGGCGCCGGGCGCGCGAAACCCGGTCAGCGGCCCACCGGGAATGAGCGTAAGCACGAAGTAGATAATCGCTGTCGAGATCACGAGCACCACGACACCCTGGATTAACCGCCGGATCAGAAACGCTGTCATAAATACTCCTCAACTGCAGTAGGGACTGCGCGACACCTCATACCGGTTACGCTCTCTCTGCGCTCTCTATAGTATTGCGCGCTGTGATAGTATTGCGCGCTGTGCTGGACGCCTTGCGTCAAGCCCTTAAACCAGAGTATAATCCGGCCCCGGGCCCCGCGTCAAGCCCAGCGCGCCCTCACCAGGGAGTCATATGGGCGGGCAGCCCCGGCTTATTGGGCGCCCCAGTTTCCCCATCTGGGCGGGCCAGACCCGGCCGCTGCTCCAGGGCGGGATCACCGGCGTTCAGGTGGGCCACGACCAGGCCATCCGGTCCACGCCCAGTGTACATGGTCACGGCGGGCGGGTCCGCCGCCGGGGGCTCCGCCGCGAGGGTCGCCTCCGGCCCGTCGCCGGCGTCCCCGAGGATCTGCAAGGCCCGGTTGACGCGGGCGGGCGGGTGCGCGGCTATCTCCGCTCCCGTGTTGGGCACGGCTAGTGGGGTGGCCCCCAGCTGGGCCCAGGGCGCGGCCGGCAAGACCGCGCCCAGCATCGCCAGGAGCAGCATCGCCATGCTGACCTGCGACAGATGCGGGCGTAGGAGCGGCACCAGCGTGCCGCGCTGCCAGGGGCGCGGCCGTTGCCCCGCGGGTGCCCGGCGCGTGGGAGCGGCCTGCTCCGCAGGAACAGGCTGCGCGATCCGCTGCTGGAGGCGTAGCCAGGCCTCGGGCGACGGGCTAGCCCCGGCGACTCCGCCGCGTAGAACATAGCGGAGCGCGTTATCGACCGCCGCGGCCTGGGTTGCCGCCAAGGAGTCCGGATCGGACGGATCGACCGGGTCCTGGAGGGATGTGCTATACCCGGTCTGTATGTGCCGGTGCCGCTGGTGCCTTTTCATAGGGAGCGATGCTCTCTGCGCGTGCGCACTACCCACCGCGGTGCGGATAGGGTTACCTCACCGGGATAGCCAACCCGATCTCCCGATATAAAATATACTCCTGTGCGCGCACAAGGGTTCAATTTCCATTATAGCACACATCCAGGCGGGCGGCAATACGCCTGCGCGGGCGTTTGCTGGTCGGAAATCGGCTATATGCAGTATAGTGCAGAGTTAAGAGAGTACCGGCCAAACCAAAGGGGAGAGTGATTCTAGCCATGTCCAACCGTCCTGTTCGTCCGGCTCCCGCCGGGCCACGGCTCCGCCCGGTGCTGGGGCTGCTGGGGCTCGGGTTGCTGCTGCTGATCGCCCTGCCTTTTCTGGCGCGCCCCGGTGCCGCGCCGGCGCCGGCCGGCACCCCGCCCCCGACGCTAGCGCCGCCCCCCACGGCGGGCCGCGCGACAGCGACGCCGCCTGGGGAGATCCCGCCCCCGCTCCCCGATCCGACCGCCGTCGCGACGTTGCCGCCGGTCGCCACGCGGGCGCTGGTCCCGACCGGGGCGACCCCGACGGCCGCGCCCGGTGGCCCGACCGTGCCAGCCGCGCCCACCGCTGCCGATAGTGCCTTCTCGCCGGCCGCCACGCTCGCCGCGCTGCAGCAAGCGCCGGTCCCCGCACGCGATCTCTATACGCTGACCCGGGCGGTCAAGCTGCGCACAACCGCGGCCTTACCTCGGACTCTCGACCTGGCCCCGCGCACTTATCGGCTGGGCGATACAGAAGTCTTCGCCGTGGGCGATACGGCGAACGGCTCCTACTATACGATCACCGCGACGCTCCGCGAGATCACGCCGCACGCCTATTGGTGGGTGGCCGCCGGCAACGATATCGACCTGGCGGCCCTCCAGCAGTCGGCGGGCCGCTTCGAGTCGCGGATCTACCCGAGTGACCGGGCCACCTTTGGCGAGCCTCCCGACCCGGGGGTAGACAACGACTCGCATATCAACGTGCTCAACACGGCGATCTCGGGCGCGCTCGGCTATTTTTCGGCCGCCGATATGTACACCCGGGCGGTCAACCCCTTCAGTAATCAGCGCAAGATGATCTATGCCGGG
>DATGEF010000471.1:0-2294 GCA_035310405.1 Chloroflexia bacterium
CTCTTCCCAGTTACACAATTCACAAATATCCCACAGCCCGCGGCCGGACAGAGTCGGGTAGCCACAGCAGGGACAGGTTACCCGGCTCCCTTCGCCTGCGGACCGAGGCGGTGGGGGAAGCGGCCCAGGAATGTGTCCTTGCTGCACTTGTTGAATAAAACGATCAAACCACTGCCGGTGGGCCAGTAGACTGTGCTCCATCGTTTCTCCCTGCCCCATTATAGCACGCTTCTTATAAGCCGCCAGACGTCTCGCCCCAGGACGATGGGCCATGGCCTGCGCCGGAAGCGCTGTGGGAGAGGGCTCTGCCCTCGACGCTGCTGCCGCGCGGGTGGGTCGCGATCTCGCGCCAGATCGTGCGGCGAGTATTTCGAGGGCAGAGCCCTCTCCCACAGTCCGCAGGACGGCTCATCCACTTCTGCTGGCGGACTCGTGTTCTGCGCCGCGTGCCTGGCACGTCGGTCTGCTCCTGAACCGTGCCGCGCGGGGGGCCGCCGCGCTCCCCACCGCGGCACGGCACGCCGTGCCCCTACAATGCCAAACGATGCTGTGCCCCCCGGCCCCGCCCGGCCTCGGTGCGCCTGCGGAGCAGTTGTTACAGGCCTCAACGGATTCTTCGCTGCGCTCAGAATGACAGATCTTATCCGGCTTGCTAACAAAATACACTACAACTGAATTTTAACGCAATTATGCGTCACGCATTCCGCACTCCGCACTCCGCACTCCGCACTCTGCCTCACGCCAACAGGTTGACCAGCTTGCCGGCCACCACGATGACGCGGCGCGGGGGCTGGCCGCCCAGCAATTCCTGGATGCGGGGGCGGGCCAGGGCCAGCTGCTCCAGCGTCGCGGAGTCGGCACCAGCCGGCGCCTGGATCTTGTCGCGCACCTTGCCGTTGATCTGCACCGGGATCTCGACGGTCTCCTCGGCCGCCAGCGCCGGGTCCCAGGCCGGCCAGGGCTGCTGGTGGATGCTGTAGGCGTAGCCGCGGCGCGCCCAGAGCTCCTCCGCGAGGTGGGGCGCATAGGGGGCCAGCAGCAGCAGGAACGTGCGCACCGTCGTCTCCCAGGCCGCGCTGCCGGCCAGCGCGTCGCGGGCTTTGACCAGCGCATTAGTCAGCTCCATCATCGCCGAGATCGCCGTGTTGAAGCGGAACTGGTCGGTGTGCTCGCCGACGTCGCGGATCGTCTGGTGCAGCCGGCGCTGCAGGTCCGCCGCGCCCGCGCCGTGGTCCGCCGGGGCGGGGCCCGGCGCGACCGCCTGGGCGATGGTCCAGACGCGGCCCAGCCAGCGCACGATGCCTTCGATGCCGCGGGTATTCCACGGCCCGCCCTGGTCCCAGGGGCCGATGAACATCAGGAAGCAGCGCACCGCGTCGGCGCCATAGGTGGCCACCAGGTCGTCGGGGTCGATCACGTTGCCCCGGCTCTTGCTCATGCGGGCGCCGTCGGGGCCGAGGATGATGCCCTGGTTGAACAGGCGGATCATCGGCTCGTCGAAGTCCACCAACCCCAGGTCGCGCATGGCCTTGGTCCAGAAGCGGGTGTAAAGCAGGTGCATGACCGCGTGCTCGATGCCGCCGGTGTACTGGGTGACCGGCAGCCAGGCCCGGTAGGCCGGATCGAACGGCCCCGCGGTATAGTGCGGGCTCAGGTAGCGGTACTGGTACCAGGCGCTGTCAACGAAGGTATCCATCGTGTCGGTATCGCGCTCGGCCGGGCCGCCGCACTGCGGGCACGAAGTGAAGCGCCAGGTCGGGTGCAGCTTGAGCGGGCTTTCCCCGGTCGGGCGGAAGTCGACGTCCTCGGGCAGGGTAATCGGCAGCTGGTCTTCCGGCACCGGGATCTCACCGCAGTGCGGGCAATAGACGATCGGGATCGGCGTGCCCCAGTAGCGCTGCCGGCTGATCAGCCAGTCGCGCAGGCGGTAAGTCACCGCCCCGCGGCCCTGGCCCGTCTGCTCCAGGTAGGCGATGGCCGCCGGCACGCTCTGGTGGGCGGCCGGCCCGACCGGGATGCCGTCGATCGGGCCGGAGTGGATCATCACGCCGCCGTCGCCGGGGTAGGCGGCCGGCATGGTCGCCGGGTCGGGCGCGGAGTCACCGTCGGGCGGCAGGATCACCGGCACGATCGGCAGTTGATACCGGCGGGCGAAGGCGAAATCGCGCTGGTCGTGGGCCGGCACGGCCATGATCGCGCCGGTGCCGTAGCCCATCATCACGTAGTCGGCGATCCAAACCGGGATCTCCTTTTTCGTGAACGGGTTGATCGCGCGCGCGCCGGTGTCGGCGCCC
>DATGEF010000472.1:0-3843 GCA_035310405.1 Chloroflexia bacterium
CGGCCACCGTGACCAGTCCGCGCCAGAACCCCAGGAACCAGTTGCTGGCCTTATCGTGGGGCAGGTTCAGCATCGTGTCGAAGCGTTCCCCGACCCGGGCAAAGTCGCTCTCCTCCAAAACGCCGTTTTTGTTCAAGTCGTACACATCAAACATATAGCCCAGCTTGCGCTGCTGGAGTTCGGTCAGCATGGCGTTAAGTCTCCTTCAATTACGGGATGGGCCTGTCAGCGGGCCCAAAGGGGCCGCAGCAACTGTTGTAGCGCCAGTGTATGCCGATCCGTGATCGCTGTCAAGCGCACCCCAACCCGGATTCCGGCTGGAGCGGGGCGCGATCCGGGCTCGGCTTGCCGCCGTTTTCGGCCGCTGCTATAATGGGGCCAGCCTGGATCACCACCGGGCGACTTCGCTTCAGCCGTACAGGAGGAATCCGCGATGCTAACGGACCTGCAACAGCGTAAGCTGGCCCACACCTTCAAACTCTGGGACGCGAACCAGGACGGGGTGATCGAGCAGGTAGATTACGAGATGCTCATCGACCGGGTGGCGGCCGTGCGGGGCTGGGCGCCGGGATCGGCGGGCTACCAGCAGTTGCAGCGCATGTATCTGGGGTCCTGGGAAGCGACCCGCGCCTATGCCGATAAAAATCACGACAGTCAGGTCAGCCTCGCCGAGTGGCTGGCCTGCTTCACCGACTGGCTCCAGGACCCCGCCGCCTTCCGCCAGAGGATCCACCCGCTGTCGGAGGCGGTATTTGCGCTGCTGGACCAGGATGCGGATGGGACGATCACGCGCGATGAATGGGATCTGCACGCGCGCCTTTATAATGCCGTGCCCGATTCGACGGGCGCGATTTTCAGCCGGCTGGATACGGATGGCGATGGGCGCCTACCCCGCGATGAATTTATCGCCGTGAGCCTGGATTTCTTCCTGGCCGAAGATCCCCAGGCCCCGGCGAACTGGATGTTCGGGGATTTTTAGCCGAGCCGCCAGGGGTCGCCGGCCCCGCCTGGCGGAGCTATCTGGGGCGCAATCTCACCCTGTACGCCCCCGCCGGCTCGGCGGCCGGCCAGTGGGCCCCGGCCGCCCTGCGCCTCGCCGACCGGGCGCTGGCCCGGCTCGCCACCCTCCTCCAGCCGCGCGGGGCCGCGCCGGCGGAACGGGTGGCCCTTGTGCTCGTCGACTCACTGGACCAGTACCGGCGACCCCCGGCCGGGGCCCCCGGCCCGGGGCAGGATGGATCGGCGCCCCCGGCCGATCTGCCGCCCATCCTTCTCGGGGGCGGGCCGCGGGAGCGGGCCGGCAGGTTGCTCATCGCCCCGCTGACGCGCCTGTGTGTTGCCCGCTGGTGTAGCCCGGCGGCCCTGGAAGCGGGGGCGATTCTCAGCGGCCTGGTGGGCCTGATCGCCGCCGAGGTGGAGGCGGGCGACTCGCTCGCTGCGGCGGATGCCTGGGTGCGCGCCCGGTTGGCCGCCCAGGCCGCCGTCCCGCTGACCGCCCATCCGGCGGCCACGTCCTTCGTGGCCTTTCTCGTCCGTACCCTGGGGGCCGACACGCTGCGCCAGTTCCTGGTCGCCTATGATCCGGCGCGACGCGACCAGGGCGCCCGGCGGGCCTACGGGCGGCCCCTACATATGCTGGAGGCGGCCTGGCTGGCGACGCTCCGCCGCCCGCCGCAGGCGGCGTTGCGCGTCTTTTTCCGCCAGATCCGGCCCCTGGTGCATCCCAGCGCGCGCACGGCGTGCGAGATCGGCATCTGTATCCTGATCGGGCTGGGGGTCATCCTCTTGTTGCCCCTGGCCAGCCAATATATCCTGGACACCATCCTGCCGGCCCACAACCTGACCCTGCTGGGCCTGTGCAGCGCGGGCCTGTTCCTCGCCTACGTCGTGAGCACGCTGGCAGACCAGCGCCGGATGTACCTGGGGGCCAACCTCACGCAGGATACCCTGATCGAGCTACAGGAGCACCTGTTCGCGCATTTGCAGCGCTTGTCGCCGGCCTTCTATACGCAGGCGCACACCGGCGACCTGGCCGCGCGCTTCACCAGCGACAGCACGCTCGTCGAGCGGGCGGTGGACGGGGTGATCAACAGCGGCATCCCGATGGCCCTGACGGCGGTCGCGGTCGCCGGCCTGCTCAGCCTGCTCAACGGGTTTCTCGCCGCCCTGCTGTTGATCCTGGTGCCGCCCTTTGCGCTGTCCTACCACTGGTTGCGGGGGCAACTGGACCAGGCGCTCTACACACAGCAACACCTGGCCGGCCACCTGCTCGCCGGCCTCCAGGAGAGCCTGGCCGGCCAGGCCATCATCCGCGCCTTCCGTATGCAAGAGCGCACCTACCGCACCTACCGCATCCAGGTGGCGCATATTGACCGGATCGACACACGGGTGCGCATCCTCGCCGGACGGTTCGGCACCAGCACCGGAGTCGCCCTGGCGGCCGGGCAGATCCTGGTGCTTGGAGTCGGGGGCATCCTGGTCGTGCAGAATCAGCTTACCGTCGGCACCCTGGTCGCCTTCCTCGGCCTGGTCACCACGTTGTTCAGCCCGATTGCCGCCCTGAGCGACGTGGGCCGGCTGATCCAGAATGCGGCCGGGGCACTGGACCGGATCACGGAACTGCTGCACCAGGAGGTGACGGTCGTCGACGACCCGGCGGCGATCCCATTGCCGCCGCTGACGACCGCCATCCAATTCGAGAATCTGAGCTTCGGCTACACACCCGGCTCCCCCATTCTCCAGGAGGTGGATCTGACGATCCCCACCCGCAGCCAGGTCGCGGTGGTGGGGCCGTCCGGGGCCGGCAAGAGCACACTCGCCTACTTGCTGTTGCGCTTCTGGGACCCGGCGGCGGGGCGGATTCTGTTCGACGGGCAAGACATCCGCCGGACCACGCAAGCGAGCCTCCACAGCCAGATCGGGGTCGTCTTCCAGGACACGTTCCTGTTCAACACGACGATCCGCGAGAATATCGCGCTGGGCCGGCCGGATGTCACCGATGCGGCGGTGGCCGCCGCCGCCAGGGTGGCCCAACTCGACGACTTCATCGGCAGCCTGCCCCTGGGCTACGATACCGTAGTGGGCGAGCGCGGCGTGCGGATGAGCGGCGGGCAGCGCCAGCGGCTCGCCATCGCCCGCGCCCTGGTCGGCGATCCCCCCGTGCTGATCTTCGACGAGGCGACGAGTGCGCTCGATGCCCAGACCGAGCGCGAGCTCCAAGAGGTGCTGGCCCGGGTCTCGCATGGCCGGACCACAATCTTGATCACGCACCGCCTGGCGCAGGCGGCGGCCGCCGATCAGATCGTGGTGCTGGACCAGGGGCGCGTGGTGGAGCAGGGGCGGCACGGCGATCTCATGCGGCAGGCGGGCCTCTACCGCCGGCTCTTCGAGGAGCAGGCCGGCTATGTGGGCGCCGATGGGCAGTTGCGGCTGCGCACGGCGGCGGCCCGGCTCCGGGCGATCCCACTGTTCGCCGACCTGACCGGCGCGGCCCTCAACACCCTGGCCGAGGAACTCGAGTGGGAAGCCTTCGCGGCGGACGTGGAGGTGGTGCGGCAGGGCGAGCCCGGCGATACGCTGTACCTCATCCAACGCGGCGCCGCCGCCGTGCTGATCCGGGATCACCAGGCGGAGCGCGAGATCGCCCGGCTGGCCGATGGCGACTACTTTGGCGAGGGCAGCCTGCTGGCCGGCGGGATGCGGACCGCGACCGTGCGCACCACGGAGCCGACCGAATTCTACACCCTGACCCGCGCGCATTTTACCGACCTGCTAGCCCGCGCCCCGGCCATCCAGGCGGCGGTGGAAGCGATTTTGCAGACGCGGCGCGCCAACCGGCTGCGC
>DATGEF010000473.1:0-10121 GCA_035310405.1 Chloroflexia bacterium
CCCGCCCCCCGCCGCCCTCAGCCCGGTGCCCGCCCCGCCGCTGACCAGCACGCTCTACTTCGCCGCGACCGGCCATACCCTGGCCGCCCCCCTGCGGGACTACTGGCAGCGCTACGGCGGCCTGGCCCAGTTCGGCTACCCGCTGAGCGAGCCGCTGACCGAAACGCTGACGGCCGGCCCCGATTCCGTCAGCCGGGACTACCTGGTCCAATATTTCGAGCGCGCCCGCTTCGAGTATCATCCCGAAAATGCCGGCACGCCGGACGCCGTCCTGCTCGGCTTACTCGGGGTCCACTTCCAGGCCCCCGCGGCGCCGGTGCCACCGTCCCTCGATCCCGGCACCGTGTACCTGAACGGCCACAATCTGGGGGGCGTCTTCCGCCGCTACTGGCAGGCCCACGGCGGCCTCTTCGTCAACGGCTACCCGATCGGCGAGGCGCAGGACGAGGTCTCGCCGACCGACGGCCAGACTTATCGCGTACAATACTTCGAGCGGGTGCGTATGGAATACCACCCGGCATACGCCGGCACGGATCACGCGGTCCTGCTCGGCCTCCTCGGCACACAGCTGCTGCGCGAGCGCGGCTGGATACGGTGAGATCTGGCGGATTGCTACTTAGTGGGATGGGCTGATGATGTATTTATTAGCAGAAGATGCAAAATTTGTCATTCTGAGCGCAGCGAAGAATCCGCTGGATCGCGAGCCCATTGCCTCAACGGGGCGCTCGGGTCGTCTACGCCCGGGCGGTGGGATCGCGGGGCTAACTGCCCGCCGGCTCCAACCCGATCCGGGGGGCAACGGATTCTTCGCTGCGCTCAGAATGACAAATTTTTAATATCTTTGCTAATATTTATTCCCTGACGGCCACAGCGGGCCGGGGTCGAAAGGCACCTCGCCACCGCGCTAGCGGCACAAGGGACAAAGTTCGTGGCTGATTATGAATGTTATCTACTGAACGCAATACGCAATACGCAAAATGTAATACGCAATAGCGAAAAGGAGCAACCCGATGATCCCGATAGCCAAGCCGCTGATCGGCGAAGAAGAGAAGCAAGAGGTGTGGAAAGTCCTGGAGTCCGGCGGGCTGGCCCAGGGCGCGGAGGTCAAGGCCCTGGAAGAGGCCTTTGCCGCCGTGATCGGCACCCGGCACGCCGTAGCGACCTCGAACGGCACCACCGCGCTCCACCTGGCCTTGCTGGCCAACGAGATCGGCCCCGGCGACGAAGTGATCACCGTGCCCTTCACCTTTATCGCCTCCGCCAACGCCGTGCTGTTCTGTGGCGCGCGGCCCGTTTTCGTCGACATCCTGCCGGACACATTTAATATCGATCCGGCGCAGATCGAGGCGGCCATCACGCCGCGCACCCGGGCGATCCTGCCGGTGCATCTCTACGGCAACCCGGCCGACATGCCGAGTATCCTGCGCATCGCCGCCAAGCACGGCCTGCGGGTGATCGAAGATGCCTGCCAGGCGCACGGCGCCGCGATCGCGGGCCACAACGTCGGCAGCCTGGGCACCGGCTGCTTCAGCTTCTACCCGACCAAGAACATCACCACGGCGGAGGGCGGCATGATCACGACCGACGACGATGTGGTGGCCGATCGGGTGCGCCTGCTACGGGCACAGGGCATGCGCCAGCGCTACTACCATGAGCTGCTCGGCTATAACTTTCGCATGACCGATGTGCATGCTGCGATCGGCGTCGCCCAGCTCCCCAAGCTGGCGCGCTTCACGGAGCAGCGCATCGCCAATGCCGCCTACCTGAGCGCGCATTTGCCGGCGGACAAGGTGCGCGGGCCCGTGGTGCCGGCCGGCTCCCACCATGTCTTTCACCAGTACACGGTGCGGGTGCTGCCGCCGCTCGACCGCGATACGGTGCGCGGGCAGCTGGCGGCGGCGGGGGTGGGCAGTGAGGTCTATTACCCCCTGCCCGTCCACCGCCAGCAGGTCTATCGCGACCGCGGCTACGGCGACCTCCACTTTCCTGTGACCGAAGAAGCCACTGCGCAGGTGCTGTCGCTGCCGGTGCATCCCGCCCTCACCCCGGCCGACCTGGAGACGATCGTGGCCGCCGTGCGGGCGCTCTAGCCGCCCGGCGCGTGAAAATCGTGACCGTGGTCGGCGCGCGGCCGCAGTTCATCAAAGCGGCGCCGCTGAGCCGCGCCCTGCGCGCCCGCCCGGGGGTGCAGGAGGTGCTGGTTCATACCGGCCAGCACTACGACGACGCGATGTCGGCGGTGTTCTTTCGCGAGCTCGACCTGCCGGCGCCGGACTACAACCTCGGCGTCGGCTCGGGCTCCCATGCCCAGCAGACGGCGGCCATGCTGATCGCGCTGGAAACGCTGCTCGGGCACGAAACGCCGGCCGGCCTGGTGATCTATGGCGATACGAACTCGACGCTGGCCGCGGCGCTCGCCGCGGCCAAGCTGGGCGTGCCGATCGCCCATGTGGAGGCCGGGCTGCGCTCCTATAACCGGGCTATGCCCGAGGAGATCAATCGCGTGGTCGCCGACAGCCTCGCGACGCTGCTGTTTTGCCCCAGCCCCGGCGCCGCGCAGAACCTGGCGCGCGAGGGGATCACGGCGGGCGTCCATGTGGTCGGCGATGTGATGTACGACGCCGTGCTCCAGGCGGCGGCCCGCGCCGCGACGACGGTGGCGCCCGATCTGCTGGCCCGTCTGGGGCTCACGCCGGGCGGCTACCTGCTGGCCACCGTCCACCGTGCCGGCAACACCGACGATCCCGCCCGTCTCCGCGCGATCGTCGCCGCCCTGAACGCGCTGACCGAGCCGGTGCTCTTCCCGGTCCACCCGCGCACCGCCAAAGCCCTGGCCGCCCTGCCGGTGGCCCTGGCGCCGCATATCCGCCGCGTCCCGCCGGTCAGTTACCTGGAGATGATCGCCCTGGAGCAACACGCCCGCCTGATCCTGACCGATTCGGGCGGGGTGCAAAAGGAGGCCTACTGGCTGGCGGTGCCCTGCCTCACCCTGCGGGAGGAGACCGAGTGGGTGGAGACCGTGGAGCAGGGCTGGAACCGCCTGGTCGGCGCCGACCCGGCCCAGATCCGGGCCGGGGTGGCCGGCTTCCGGCCCGCGGGCGTGCCGCCGCCGCTCTTCGGCGACGGCCAGGCCGCGGCGCACATCGCGGCGCTGCTGGCCGCGGTCTGGGACCGCTAGCTCGCGGGGGCCAGCGGTCAGGCCACATGCACCCCCGGGTCGGGGCGGCGGAGAGTGAGCACCGAGCGCACGGTGCCCACGGTCAGCCCGGCGCGGTTGACGATCGGCCGGTCGGCATACTGCGCCAGCTGCTCGCGCAGGGGGCCGTCGATCAGGCCATCCTGCTCCAGCAGGCCCAGGACCGCCGGGTTGCGCGCCCGGCCCCCCTCGTCGCCGTCCAGCAGCTTGAGCGCCAGGCCGCGCGCCGGCGAGCCCGTGCCGCCCAGCGTCGCCAGGCAGTAGACCCCCTCCGCGCCGGCTTTGGCGATCAGGTGCCCATTATAGGCGCGCATCAGGTCGGTGTCGAGGCGGTCCTGGCGGGCGGCCACCATTTCGGGGTGCAGGATCATGGCCTGGACAATGCGCTGGCAGGCGTCCCGGCGGCTGTCGTTCCAGGGCGCGGGGGGCTGGACCAGGCGCGCGAAGCTATAGGCCATATGGTAGGTGCTGACGCCGAAGGTGACCACGCTACAGCCGTCGGTGCCCTGGTAGATGGCGTCCGGGGCCAGGTCGCAGAAATCGGCGACCGTTTCCAGCATCAGCTGCTGCACCGGGTGGGCCGCCGTCTGGTAGCCGGCGGGGTCCCAGCCATAGAAGGCGCAGAGGGTCAGCATGCCGGCGTGCTTGCCCGAGCAATTGTTATGGAGGGCGGCCGGCACCTCGCCCGCCTCGGCCAGCGCAGCGGCGGCGCGCCGGTCGTAAGGCGCATGGGCCCCGCAGGCCAGCCACTCCGGGCCCAGCCCGATCTTCTCCAGCATGGCGCGCACCGTCGCCACGTGGATATCTTCCCCGCCGTGGGAGCCGCAGATAATGGCGATTTCGGCCGGCGTGAATTGGAAGCGATCGGCCGCGCCCGACTCGACCACCGGCACCGCCTGGAGCGGCTTCGACGCCGATCGGTAATAGCTGATATGGTCCGGGTCGCCGGCCGACGCCAGCAGCCGCCCCTCCGGGTCGACCACCGCGGCGGCCCCGTAATGGATCGACTCGACAATCGGCCCCCGGACATACTCCACAAAGGGTTCAGGCAGCATGCGCTATTCCTCCTCGCGCTGTAGTTATGTTATTATAACCGATGAATCCACGAAGGACACGAAGCACACGAAGGACACGAAGAACACGGAGAATAGGATCCCGGCACTTTTAGGCGGTGGCTATAGGGGTGTCGGTGCTGGGCCATGGCCTGCGCCTGATGTGGCTGTGGGAGCGGGCGCGGCCCTCGACGCTGTTGCCGCGCGGGTGAGTCGTGATCCCGCGCCCGGTCGTGAGGCGAGTATTTCGAAGGCCGCGCCCGCTCCCACAGTCCGCATGACGGCGCATCCACCCCTGTCCCCACCCCTGCCGGTCTACTCGTGTCTTGCGCCGCATGCTAGTGCAGGTTCCGGCGACCTGTTGGGGTTACGTACCGAGGAGTGAGCACCCCCAGGTGCGAACGGCGGGGCGCGACCCGTTCGCACCTGGGGGTGCTCACTCCTCCATTCCCCACTAGCTGGCTTGATCCGGCACTAGGCACGATCGGTCCGCTCCTGAACCTGGGCGGCAACAGGAGTCCCGCGGCCGAACAGGCGGACGAAGACGGCCGGCGCGCCCCAGGTGACCCAGAGGCCCAGCAGGGCATAGCGCAGCAGCGCCGGCAGGCCCGGGATCGGCAGCGCGTCGAGCACGGGTTTGAGCAGCACGCGGATGGCCAGGGCCACGGCCAGGCCGATGACGACCTTGGCGACCTGCCGGCCCAAGGGGGCGGGAGGCTCGAAGCCGACCAGGCGCCGCTCCAGCCACCAGCCGGCGACCAGCCCGAGCGCCGCGCCGCCCGCCCGCGTGGTGAAATCGGTCGCGTGCAGCAGGACCAGCCCCAGGATGCCCAGCAGCCCGGCCGGCACCACCCAGGGTGCCAGGGCGCGGGCATCCAGCCGGGGGTAGGCCGCGACCAGGCCGAGCGCGGCGCCCGCCAGGAGCGCGCCGATCAGCCAGCCGCTCAGCACGTCGATCGGCCAGTGAACCCCGAGGTAGAGCCGCGACAGGCCGATCAGGAAGACCAGCGCGACCACGAGGACCCAGAGCCAGGCGCGCCGGCGGAGCGCGGCCAGGGTGCCCAGGCCGGCCGCCGTGTTCTGCGCGTGGCCGCTGGGCCAGGCCGCGCCCGGCGCCGTGTCCGCCAGCAGGGGATGGATCGGCGGGCCCGGGCGCGCCTCCTGCACGAGATCTTTCAAGACCTCGTTCAGGTACTGGGAGCCGAGGAAGACCAGGCCCAGGCGCAGGCCGAGCGTGCGGTTGACACACCAGTAGATGGCGGCCAGCAGCACGAAGATCGCGTCCTCGGAGCCCAGGAAGGTCAGCGCGCCGAAGAACGCCGTGAGTGCCGGGTCGCGCAGCCCCTGGAGCGTGAGCAGGATGTCCATGGCCAGCCTCAGGCGGCCCGATGGGGCAGCCGAATCAGGAAGGTGCTGCCCTGGCCGGGACTCGACTCCACGGCGATCGTGCCGCCGTGCTGCTCGACGATATTGCGAGCCAGGTAGAGGCCGAGGCCGAGGCCGCGGCGCTCGTGGGACCCGCCGGCGGGGATCTGGTAGAAGCGGGTGAAGAGATCCGCCTGTTCGGCGGCCGGGATGCCGGGACCATAGTCCTGCACGGCGATCTCAGCCGCGCCGTGGCCGCCCGGGGTCCGGCCGTGGCGGCCGGCCGCCACGCGCCGCAGCCGCACGTCGATGCGCCGGCTGTCGGGCGCGTATTGGATGGCGTTCTGCAGCAGGTTGAGCAGCACCTGCATGAGCCGGCCCTCGTCCGCTTGCACCTCCAACGAGTCCCCCGCGGCGGCTAGGTCCAGGTGGATCGTGTGCTGCGCGCTGAGCAACTGCGCCTGCTCGACCGCCCGCTTCAGCAGCGGCACCAGGTCGACTGGCTCCCGGCTGAGCACGAATTTGCCGTTTTGCAGCCGCGCGATATCGAACAGGTCGTCGACCAGCCGGCTGACGTAGCGGACCTGGCCGTCCAGGCGGGCGGTGTATTCGCGCAGGCGGGCTTCCCAGTGGGGGTCGTGCTGCTGGCTGGCCAGCAGCCGGGAGAGCATGTCGGCGTACCCGCGTAACGGCACGAGGGGGGTGCGCAGCTCGTGCCCGGCCAGGGCCAGGAATTCGTTGCGCATCTCTTCCGCTTCGCGCGTGACCAGGTCCGAGACGTCTTCCCCATAGATCACCACGCCGTCGACCCGCCCGCCGCCCTTATGGGCCGGCACCAGCGTGTAGACAAACGAGCGATCGACGGGGGGGTCCGGGCCCGCCGGCACGCGCGTGCGCAGCCGCGTCGTCGTGCGGGCGATATTTTGCCGGTAGACTTCCTGGGCCACGGCGACCAACTCCTCCAACCCGCGGTCTTGGAGCGCTTCCTCCAGCGGGCGGCCTTGCATGTCCGGGCCGCCGATCAGGCGCTCGGCGCGGGGATTAAAGGCGCTGATGGTCAGGTGGGGACCCTGCAAGACCAGGATGTAGAACGGTGCCAGCTCGATCAGCTCGGCCAGACGTATACGCTCGTCGGTCAGCGACTGCGTCAGATCTTGCAGCTCGGTGGTGCGCGAAGTCAGCTCTTCGTTGGTGGTCTCCAGCTCCTCGTTGCTGGCCTGCAGCTCCTCGTTACTGGTCTCCAGTTCCTCGTTGGTGGCCTGCAGCTCCTCATTCGTGGCCTCGAACTCCTCATTGGTGGCCTGCAGCTCCTCCTGGGTGAGCATCATCTCCTCGTTGGCCGCCTGCAGTTCCTCATTGGCATCTTGCAGCTCCTTGTTCAGGTCGGCGAGCCGCCGGTTGGCCGCCTGGAGCTCCTCCAGGGTCTGTTTTTGCTCGGTCTGCAGGGTCTCCAGCCGGCGCCGGGTCTGGACCTGTTCGGTCGTGTCGATCACGCTGATCACCGCCAGGTCCGGCATGTTCGCTTCCATATGCATGAGCGCTATATTCAAGGTGAGGAAGTGCCCATCGCCGCCCACGCTCCCGTCGCGCTCCAGCTCGGCGAGCGTCACGGTGCCCTTTTCGCGGAAGACGGTATCGATGGCCTGGCGGACCGGGCCGTAGGGCAGGCCGCGGGCCGCGTGCAGGAAGTCGAGGTCCGTCCCGGTCTCGCGGATGGCCAGCAGGCGGCGCGCGGTGGCATTGATCGCCAGGATCCGGTAGGCGTGATCGATGACCACCACCCCCGCCGGCAGGGAGCGCACGATCCACTCGTTGAAGTGGCGGATCACGCCGGTTTCGAGATCGGCGGCGGCGGCCGGCGCCGGCTTGTCCGGGGGGACGGGCGGCCCGCCGCTGCGCGCCCGGTGGGCGGAAGAGATGCTCATAGTACGCGTCACCTGTGTTTTGAGGGCCTGTAAGGGGCCGGTGAGGCAGCGATAGACTTTCCACCGCTTGCTGACGAGCTCGAAGTTGGAGCGGGCCGGGCGCACCGTTTCGGCCTGGCCCAGGAAGAGGTAGCCGTTGCTCGGGTGGAGCGAGTAGGCGAACATGTCGAGGACGCTTTGCTGCAGCTCCGGCCGGAAGTAGATCAGGACATTGCGGCAGACGACCAGGTCGATGCGTGGGAACGGCACGCCCCGCGCCAGGTCCTGCCGGCCGAAGATGATCATCTGACGCAGCGTCTTCCCGATGCGGTAGCTTCCGTCCGCCGGCACAAAGTAGCGCTCCAGATAGTTATCCGGCAGGTTGTGCAGGAGGTTGGCCGGGTAGAGCCCGCGCCGCGCAAAATCGATCGCCGGCTCGTCGACGTCGGTGGCGAAGATCTTCACGTCCCATTCGGGCAGGCTGGGGCCGAGCATGTCGGCCAGCAGCAGGCCCAGGGAATAGGCCTCTTCGCCGCTCGCGCAGCCCGCCGACCAGATGCGCAGCGTCCGCTCGTGCGCGCTGCCGTGCTCGATCAGCCGGGCCAGGATATTCTCGCGCAGGTAGGCAAAGGCCTCCGGGTCGCGGAAGAATTCCGTGACCTTGATCAGGAAGGCGCTCACCAGTTCGCCGATTTCCTCGGGGTGGCCCTCGACATAGGTGTTGTACGCGCCGAGACTGGGGCTATGGAGCGCCGTCATGCGCCGGCCGATGCGCCGCAGGATGGTGGAGGGCTTGTAGCGGCGGAAGTCGAGGCTGGCCCGGCGATTGACCTGCTCCAGGATGTGCTGCAGGGGATCGGTGACCTCCGGCTCCCGCGCGGGCAGGTCGTGGCCGGCCAGGATATCGGACAGGAGCGGGCCGATCTGCTCCAGGTCGGCGACATGGTCGACCGCGGTGGGCGGCAGGGCCAGGGGCATCGACGGGTAGAGCGCCGTCAGCGGATTCTGGATAATCACGACGCCGCCCGCGCTGCTGACGTCGACCGCCCCGGCGGCCCCGTCGGAGCCCGAGCCGGTCAGGATGACGGCGATCAGGTCTTCGCCGTAGATCGCGGCAGCCGTCGAGAGCAGCAGGTCGATAGAGGGGCGGGGGCGGTTCTGGTGGTCCGTTTCCAGGAGGACGTGGCCGTCGTCGATGCCGACGTGGCGGTTCGCCGGCACGACATAGATCTTGCCCGGCTCCAGCAGCGTACGGCCTTCCACCAGCACGACGTCCAGCGTGGTGCGCCGGCGCAGGATGGCATCCAGGTTGCTGTGGCGGGTCGGATCCAGGTGCTGGGCCAGCACCAGGGGGGCCGGGAAGTCCGGCTGTAGCGTGCTGACGAGCAGCGACAGGGCCTCGACGCCGCCGGCCGAGGCGCCGACGACGACGAGCTGGCCCCGGGAGGTGGCAGGCGCGGCGCTGGTCACAGCGGCGACGGGAGGGCGAGCAACGTGCCGATGGCGCTTGTCTCGGCGATCGCACAGGGCAGCACAGTCGGCAGAAAGTCGCACAGGAACTGGCGTTGCGCCGCATCCTCTTTGGCGATCAGCAACAGGGGCGAGAGGGGTGAGGGGTTAAACGCCATAGCTGCCCTCCTGATCAGATATGCATATGGAGCACGGGGGGAGGGGGATTGACAGATTGGCTACATAGACATGCCGCTACCTGTGCAACCAATCTGTCTTTCTAGCGCAAGTATACTACAAAGCTTGCACAGAAATCACTGTGCAATTGACTAATAGACAAGGTAGCTATCGCGCCCATTCAGTGCATTTTTACCGCCATGCGCTCTTAGGCAAATACACAAAAGCAGAGTGCCACGGCTCCGATAATTTAGGCTTTTGTTGCAGCACCGGGCCGCCGGGCGGGTTAGGTGCGCAGGAGCAGCAGGCCGCTGCGGATCTGGACGGCCTCGTCGAAGTTGCGGGGGTCCAGGCCGGTCAGCATGCGGACTTTGTCGAGCCGGTAGGTCAGGGTATTGCGGTGGATGGCGAGCGCCGCGGCGGTGGCGGATGGGGAGCAGTTCGCGGCGAAGAACGCCTCCAGCGTGGCGACCAGATCGAGCTCACGCTCCAGGGGGCCCAGCAAATGACGGGCCAGGTCCACTTTGGTCGCTTCGTCGGTCAGGCCAATGAAGGCGCCCACGCCCAGGCGATCCAGGGTGTAGACGCGCCCGCGGCCGGAGAACCGCTGGCCGATGTGCAGCGCGGCCGCCGCGTCCTGGTAGGAGCGCACCAGCCCGCCGATGCCCGGATGATAGCGCCCGATGCCCAGGCCCAGGCTGGCCCGGGTTTCGCCCCGCAGGCGGGCCAGCAGGGCTTCGGCGCTGGCGCACAAGGCGGGGCCATCGTCCCAGGCCGGGTCCAGGGTCCGGGGTGTTGCGGGCCGCGGGGGACTCGGGGCGGTCGCCGGCGGGCCACAGGCCTTCAGGATGGCGATCTCCGCCCCGCCCAGGTACGCGGGCACGGCATCGTAGGGCTGGCGGAAGAAGTTATTCACGCTGGTGATCAACGCCCGCGCCCGCCCGCTGCGGCGGCCTTCGGCCGTCTCGGCGGAGCTCG